>JBCBHL010000045.1:0-28377 GCA_038525605.1 Bacteroidota bacterium | reverse complement strand
CTGATATCTCCAATTCAGAAATGATGTGTTGTTGTTGCTGTTGTTGCTAAATCAGCAGGCAAACAGATCTTCTTACAATTTCCTTTGCTTTTGATTATGACGCGCGCCCCGCTAGAGGTATGCTCATATTCTTCTATCAAAAATTTTAAAAATCTTAAAGATAAAATTATGTCTAATTCAGAGAACTTACATTTCGAAACACTACAATTACACGCCGGACAAGAGCCGGATTCAGCTACGAATTCAAGAGCTGTGCCTATCTACCAAACGACATCTTTCACTTTCAATGATGCGGATCACGGAGCTAACTTATTCGCTCTCAAGGAGTTTGGAAACATCTACACAAGAATCATGAACCCAACTACCGACGTTTTTGAAAAGAGAATTGCGGCGTTAGAAGGTGGAGTTGCAGCAGTGGCAGTTGGTTCCGGACAGGCAGCACAGTTCATTGCTTTGAGCAATATTTTGGAATCTGGAGATAACTTCGTTACCTCTCCGTATCTGTACGGCGGTTCTTATAATCAGTTCAAAGTAGCATTCAAAAGACTGGGTATCGAAGCAAGATTTGCAGAAGACGATCAGGCTGCTTCTATTGAAAAACTAATTGATGAGAAAACCAAAGCCATCTATTTTGAATCTATTGGAAATCCTGGTTTCGTTGTTCCTGATTTTGAATCTTTAGTGGCATTAGGAAAGAAATATGATATTCCGGTAGTAGTAGACAATACATTTGGAGCCGCCGGATATCTGGCAAAACCAATTGCACTAGGTGCTAACATCGTCACTGCTTCAGCTACTAAATGGATTGGAGGACATGGAACAAGTATAGGAGGTGTAATTGTTGATGGTGGAAACTTCAACTGGGGCAATGGTAAGTTCCCTCAATTCTCCGAACCGTCAGAAGGTTATCATGGTCTCAACTTCTGGGAAGTTTTTGGTGACAACAACCCTCTTGGACTTCCTAATGTCGCTTTCGCAATCAGAGCAAGAGTAGAAGGCCTGAGAGATTTCGGCCCGGCGTTGAGTCCGTTTAACTCTTTCTTGCTACTTCAAGGACTTGAAACACTTTCGTTAAGAGTACAGAGAACTGTCGACAATGCATTAGAACTAGCTAAATGGCTAGAGGAACAACCTGAGGTTCAATACGTTAACTACCCGGGATTAGCTCAGGATCCGAATCATGAAAATGCTAAGAAATATTTAACAAATGGCTATGGTGGAGTGCTAAGTTTCACGCTGAAGGGAGATTATGAATTAGCGAAGACATTGGTAAACAATCTATCATTGATCAGTCACCTGGCCAATGTTGGGGATGCCAAAACACTGATTATCCACCCTGCTTCAACAACGCATCAGCAGTTAACCGATGAAGAACAAAAGTCTGCAGGTGTAACTCCTACCCTGTTGAGGTTATCTTCCGGAATAGAGCACGTTGAAGACATCAAGGCAGATTTAAGAGCTGCATTAGATAAGATAAGCGATAAGAAGAAAGAAGTTTCAGCAGATATCTAATGAAAAAGGGTGTTTTTAAATATCAAAATGACTGGCAACTCGAATCCGGGGAAATACTTCCCGGTTTTGAGCTGACCTATCATACGGCAGGGAAGCTAAATGAAGACAAATCGAATGTCATTTGGGTATGTCATGCCTTAACGGCGAATTCAAATGTCAGTGACTGGTGGAAAGGCCTTTTCGGAAAGGGGAATGCACTTGATCCCGAAAAGTTTTTCATCATCTGCGTAAATGTCCCGGGCTCCTGCTATGGCAGTACTAATCCACTATCGGTTAATTCATCAACTGACAAACCTTACTTTCATACCTTTCCCAATATCACTATAAAGGACATTGTAAGTTCATTCGATATTTTAAGGCAAAGCCTCCAAATTGACAGGATTCATACATTATTAGGCGGATCTCTTGGAGGACAACAAGCATTGGAGTGGGCGTGTACCAAGCCGAAATTGTTTAGTCGCGTGATCCCTATTGCTACCAATGCCAGACACTCAGCCTGGGGAATTGCGTATAATGAATCTCAAAGAATGGCAATCGCTTCCGATCCAACCTGGTGCAATAATCATCACAATGCAGGTATGAATGGAATGAAAACAGCGAGATCAATTGCTTTGCTAAGTTATAGAGCTTATAAAACCTACGAGTCATCTCAAACAGATCAGGATCAGGAGAAAACTGACGATTACCTGGCTTCTTCCTATCAGCAGTATCAAGGTGAAAAACTAGGTAAAAGATTCAATGCATTCTCCTACTGGTATTTAAGCAAAGCGATGGATAGCCATCACCTCGGCAGAGGGCGAGAATCTATCAAATCAGCACTTAATAACATTAAAGCTGCAACACTTATCGTTGGAATTAATTCTGACAACCTATTTCCGATCAAAGAACAGGTATTTCTTTTCAATCATATCCCTAATGCACAACTAGAGGTAGTAGATTCAAATTTTGGGCACGATGGTTTCTTAACCGAAACCCTTAAAATCAATCCTTTGATCAAAAGTTTTATCAATTCTAAAAGCATAGAAAAAGAACCATTAGCAGAACTATCATGACAACTTTTAACATAGGACTATTTGGATTTGGGTGTGTTGGTGAAGGATTTTACCAAATCGCCAGGGAGGACAGGAAGGTCGATATTAATTTCAAAAAAATTATTATCAAAAACCTGCAAAAACAGAGAAGTGCACCACCTGAGCTATTTTCGGATAACCCGGACGATATTTTCAATGATGAAGAAATTGATTTGGTTGTAGAGCTGATTAACGGCACTGAAGAGGCCTTTGAAATTGTCTCTGCTGCTATAAAAAAAAGAATTCCTGTGGTTTCTGCCAACAAAAAAATGCTTGCTGTTTATTTCACGGAGTTAAAGGAGTTGGTCGATGAATATGAAACACCCATATTGTACGAAGGTGCAGTCTGCGGTGCAATTCCCATCCTGAGAACTATAGATCAGTACTTTCAATATGATCAAATTACCCAGGTGGAAGGTATTTTTAATGGTACCACCAATTATATACTGACTCAGCAATTTGAAGAGAACAGAAATTTTGACGAAACTCTTAAAAGCGCTCAGGAGCTGGGATTTGCCGAACTGGATGCCTCATCAGATGTTGATGCCTTTGACCCAAAGTATAAGCTTAAAATTGTAGCAGCGCATGCTTTTGGTTTGAATGTACCGGAGTCAGAAATATTGAATTTGGGAATCAGAAACATTCATGAAAAAGACATCGCATATGCCAGAAATAAAGGTCTGAAGTATCGATTGTTGGCCAGGGCTATCAGAAAAGAAGACCAGGTCAGTCTTTTTGTACTACCCGCCTTGACTAAACAAGCTGACACAGCTTACACGATCGATAATGAAAACAATTTTGTTTCCTTGTCGACTAAGTATGCTGACAACCATCTTTTGGTTGGTAAAGGAGCTGGAAGTTTACCTACAGGAGCTGCGGTATACAGTGATGCAGTTAGCATTCTGAATAGTAAAAACAGCTATCGTATCCCGAATTCGGCTGAGCTTGAATTTACAAACGATGCTTCCATCGAGATATTCGTCAGTTCCGCTCATTCGGAATCTATCAATCAGGTAGTCCTTGATGAGGAATATCAGGTTTTTGAATCTGCCAATTACTTTTACAAAATAGGAAAGATTACTTTAGACAAATTGATTGCTTCAGCCAAATCAGATGTATTTATCGGAATGATCTCAGAAAATGTAGAATTCGAAATACCTGAAAAGTCGTTAGCTACCACTTAGATTCCTTTCGGCGATTTTCATTAAACGTGGCAGTACGTTCAGATTTGACCAATTAGCGGCGATCAAATTTTAGAAAACAGTATACTAATATTAATGAGTTGGAGGAGAACGTTGATGAATTCATGCTGCTCTAAGCTAATATTCATCCTGAAAATATAGTTTGTAATAGTTCAATTTTTTAGCTTCATCAAAGCCTTTTTCTATCCGGTCTCTATTGGTGTGCACATAGACATGGAAGCTCTTATCCAATTTGATCACAGATCGGATGAACCTTTTCGATTTCTTTACGGCCTGTTTCGAAATATTAAAGGTAGAAGTATCAGATGGTAGCATACCAGTTTGTTCTTCGTAGATTTTTTCGAATAGTCTCTGCCTTTTATCATCGTTCAAAACTTCATTATAAAACTCGTTTTTTTCGAAGGTTTCATGCCTTTCGATATATTCCACGGAACTGCTGACAAGATCAACTTTTTCTTGTCCGTCAAATTCTTCATGGTTCTTTTTATTGATTTCCTTGAAAACTTCCAGAATTTGGTCCGTCTGATAAAAGTTATCCCGTAGTGGCTCAACTTTCAGAAATTCCTCCATCCAATACTTAGCCTGATCTTGTTTGTTGGTCTGATCAATGATCAGCAACCGATACCCATCGTCCTGATTTGAATTTAGAATTATGGCACCCTTATCAAGCTTTTTGATGTTGACCCCCTCCTGCTTTTCTATGCCGAAACCCGCAGTTTCCTGAAAGACCTGTAAAAAGACATCTTTGTTCTCTGATTTAAAAATTCCAATTGCCTCCAGGGATTCGTCTTCCATAACCACCCCATCGAACTTCGCAATATATACTTCACCGTCTTTTATATTGGCAGATCCGGATTTAGAATAGAGAAAATTTGCAATTGCCTGAGACACTTCGATAAAGTCCCGTTCTCCATTGAAAAGCATGGTAGAAAAAGCATGTAATTCATTCATCATCAGATCGAATTCGTGGAAGAACTTATGTCTCTGTCCCTGATTCCTGAACTTATCCAGAAAATATCGCTTCAAAACATTGGTCAGACTCTCCTCTAATTCGACCGGTTTTTCTGAAAGGTTTATTACTTTGTGATCTCCAACACCTTTAATAGAATGGATAATAAGTTGCTCTACCTGAGCTTCAGCAAAAGAAATCATACCATTTGACTATTACATGAACTTTTTACTGTAATATAATCGATATAATTTCCTATGCTAATAAAACGACCAACCGTTCCCGGTCGACATGTTAATCAAAGGTCGGCGGAAATGGAAATTATTTATTCATCATAAACGATGGTATATCCTCTTATTCCATGTTCATGGCTATCCATTCCTTCTCTTTCGTGCTGCTCAGACACTCTGATACCAGTGGTTTTCTTAAGAATGAAAAAGATAAGAAATGCAATGATAAATGCAGTTAATCCACATGCCAGTACACCTATCAACTGATTTAATATTTGAGAACCTCTGCTCCATTCCTCAACATCGAGAGCTGCCTTAATCTTTGCTTCATTTGCAAAGAATCCCACAGCCATTGTTCCCCAAATACCACACACGAGATGTACAGAAACTGCACCTACCACATCGTCGAGTTTGAATTTATCTAGTGTTATAGCAGAAAAAACAACCAATACACCTGCAACGAACCCTACCAAAAGGCTCCAACCCGGGTCAATTACATTCGCTCCGGCTGTTATACCAACCAAGCCGGCCAGGATACCGTTGAGAACCATACCAAGATCAAGTCGTTTGAAAACCATGTAACCGGTTATGTATCCTCCCATTCCTCCGGCACAGGCTGCAAGCGTAGTTGTCACTAAAACAAAAGAAACTGTAGCCGGATCCGCTGATAATACGGAACCACCGTTAAAACCAAACCAGCCAAACCATAATAAAAATACCCCAACTACTGCCAGTGGCACACTGGAACCTGGCTTGTCAATCACTTTTCCATCAACATATTTCCCGATTCTGGGCCCAAGAGCGATGATTCCGGCAAGAGCACCCCAACCGCCAACTGAGTGAACAAGAGTGGACCCGGCAAAATCGAAGAAACCCAGATCAGATAGAAATCCATATCCCCACTGCCAGCTTCCTACCAATGGATAGACAACACCGACAAACAAAATACAAAAAATGAGATATGATGATATTTTAATTCTCTCCGCAACCGCTCCTGAGACGATTGTAGCTGCAGTAGCTGCAAACATCGCCTGGAACAAAAACTCAGTCCAGAAGGTATATCCACCTCCACCATACTCAGGGTTTACCCCATCAGCAGGTAATTGAATAAAGAATCCTTTGAAACCGATCCATTCATTTCCTTCTCCCGGTAAAAACCCCGGATACATCAGGTTATAACCTATGACATAAAAGGATAAAATCCCTATGATGGGTGTCAATGTATTTTTAAACAAGATATTGACTGTATTCTTTGCTTGCCCAAACCCAGCCTCCACGCCCGCAAAACCCAGGTGCATTATAAAAACCAAACCAATGCAAACCATCATCCAGACATTATTGGCAGTAGCAAGTGCCTCAAATGCGGCATCCGTTGTTTCATTCACCGCCGGAGCAGCATTCACTAAAATTTTCGAACCTAAAAGATCAACCAGAGAAATATTTGGTATCATGTGCAATGTTAAGAATTTAATTGTTTGATTTCCCGATACTTTTGAGCGGAATATATTTTAAAAATATCCAACAAGATTACTTTATGTTTGCAAAAAAGACAACACTAACAAATTATATTTGCATTATTTTCAATAAAGCATCTACATTATAGTGATAATCGCAATTAGTAACTGCCAATGATGGTTTGATTTTTAATTATCACTATAATGTAGATGCTTTATTGAAAATCAAACCATCATTGGCAGTTACTAATTGCGATTATCGTAAATGAACAGTGGGAAACCTGATAAGTTTCAAATAAAAAAAGGATGAGAGCGATACATCAAATAAATGATGGCCCATTTGTTTAAAAATTTAAAAACAGTCATTACAGGATTTCTCAATGAAAGCAGATAGCTAAAATAGTTTTGACGAACATATTGACTATATTGAGTCCAATTTTAAACTAAACAAATTATATCATGAAAAAGATTATGCTAATTAAGGATGCTCAATCAATTACCAAGAATGCACAAAAAGAAATCAACGGAGGAGGTAATTTTCCAGTTTATCTCTGTGGTTTCAATGATGAAGGAAGAGCTTGTATAGCGATCGATGGTCAAATTGGACAGTGCAATTCGCTTGGTATTTGTGAGTGCTAATTAATTACTGATAAAAGGCTGTATCAATGATCAGTTATTCATCAATACAGCCTTTTACATCAGAACAAAAGTTTAGCTAATAGTAGCTCCGTTATCTGCCACTTCATGAGGCATTAACAGTTTCAAACTCCCATCTTCATTTTCAGCCATTAATATCATTCCTTGAGATTCTACACCCATAATCTTCCTTGGTGCAAGATTTACCAAAACCGTTACTTGCTTTCCAATCATTTCTTCAGGAGTAAAAAATTTAGCAATACCACTTAATATCGTTCTTTGATCAATACCAGTATCTACCTTGAATTTCAATAATTTACTGGATTTAGGCACTTTTTCTGCTTCAAGAATTGTACCTACTCTCATATCCATTTTCATGAAATCATCGAATGCAATCTCAGCTTTCGAAGGAGCAACATTGCTCTCAGGACCTTCATTTTCTTTTTTTATCTCTTCCAACTTTTTAATTTGTTTATCTACTAGCTCATCTTCAATCGGTTCAAATAACAGCTTACCTTTTTCTATCTCCTGATCACTTTCCAGAAGATCTGTATTACCAGCTGCACTCCAATCAACGTTTGAAATTCCTAATATTCCTCTTAGCTTCTCCGCAGTCTTAGGTAAAAAGGGTTCAGAAAGTATCGATAAGTTTGCCGCTATCTGAAGTGCTACGTTCATGATGGTAGACACTCTACTCTCATCCACTTTAATCAATTTCCACGGTTCCGTATCAGCTAAGTATTTATTACCTAACCTGGCAACTTCCATCATCAGCTTCGCAGCTTCGCGGAATTTAAACTGATCCAGAGACACTGCAATCTTATCCGGATAGGTCTTGAGTTCATCAATTACGTTCTGATCGATCGGTTGAATTTCCCCCAACTCCGGCACTTTTCCATCATAATATTTATGTGTCAGTACAACTGCCCTGTTTACAAAATTCCCAAATATCGCTACTAACTCATTGTTATTTTTAGCCTGGTAGTCCTTCCAGGTAAAATCATTGTCTTTGGCTTCCGGCGCATTAGCGGTCAAAACATACCTTAGAACATCTTCCTTACCGGGTAAGTCCTGTAAGTATTCATGCAACCAGACCGCCCAGTTTCTGGAAGTAGAAATTTTATCACCTTCCAGATTCAAAAATTCATTCGCAGGTACATTTTCAGGTAAAATATACCCCCCATGTGCCTTTAACATAACAGGAAAAATAATACAATGAAAAACGATATTGTCTTTTCCAATGAAGTGCAGCAATCTCGTATCATCATCCTTCCAGTAATCTTCCCAATTCTTGTTGTGTTCAGCGGCCCAGTCTTTTGTTGCCGAAATATAACCTATCGGCGCATCAAACCAGACATATAAAACCTTACCTTTTGCATCCTTCAGTGGGACGGGCACACCCCAATCCAAATCTCTGGTGACTGCTCTTGGCATTAAACCATTATCAATCCACGATTTGCATTGTCCATATACATTAGACCTCCACTCTTTATGCCCCTCGATAATCCACTCTTTCAGCCACTCTTCATACTCATTTAATGGAATGAACCAATGATTAGTTTCTTTGCGAACAGGCTCTCCTCCACTCACTACAGATCTGGGATTAATCAACTCCGACGGACTCAATGAAGTACCACAATTTTCACACTGATCCCCATAAGCATCTTCAAATCCGCAATTTGGACAGGTTCCTCTAATCAGTCTGTCGGCCAGAAAAAGGTCTTCTTTCACATCGTAAAACTGCTCCGAAGTTTTCTCAATAAATTTTCCTTTCTCATGCATCACCTTGAAGAATTCAGAAGCAGTTTCCTTTTGCGTTTGAGAGGATGTTCTGGAATAAATATCAAAACTAATTCCAAAGTCATCAAAAGAAGTTTTGATCATCTCATGGTACTTATCAACTACCTCTTGTGGAGAAACGCCTTCTGCTCTTGCTCTCAGGGTAATAGGTACGCCATGTTCATCGGAACCGCACACAAAAGCTACGTCCTCGCCTTTCATGCGTAAATAGCGCGCGTATATATCAGCAGGTACGTAAACACCAGCAAGGTGACCGATATGCACAGGACCATTTGTATAAGGCAATGCTGCCGTAATTGTATGTCGCTTCCAGTTTTTCTTCGTTGACATGTGATTACATTAATTTTTAAGGGGGCAAATATAAGCCAATTATTAATGTCTTGCTTGTATCCACAGGTTCAAAATAACTTAATTTAAAAAAGTAAATCGCTCATAAATGAACTATCACCTCACTAATAAAGTATTTCCTTTCTGACATCATAGAGAATAGCTGTCTAAAAACATCAGAAACAATATAAATATCATGTTAATACTCGTCTACACAAATATATACTTTATTAAAAACCCTTTAAGCAAATACTAAAATTATATTCTGATAATATTACTTAATCAAAATAATATAACTATTTATAGGAATAATACGTATAATAATTATATTAAATTATTTTTCACAAAACTAAATTTTAAACCAATGTTATACATAGGACTAACTTTAACCATAATTGGGGTCATCTTATTTACTTTGAGATTTTTTATGAACAGTGACAATATAACCACTGATGAATCAGGCAAACAAAACGGTTTTATCGCTATTATGATGGCTTTTAAAAGAAGGTCATTCGGGTTGATAGCAGTTTTAGGACTTCTACTGACAATTGGTCCGGGGTTATTCTTTTGGGCTGAGCCGGGTTATCAGTATTACCTGGTCTATCCTACCGGGCAGACAGGTGTTGTAATGACCCAGGGAATGAAATTCCGAGGTTTTGCCAAAGTGATCCCCTGGCAGAAATACATCGATGTGAAAGTAGTACATGACGGTGAGAGTAGTAAGGACATTGAAGGAGTAATGGAGCCTATTCCTATTAGGTTCATCGATCAGGTAACTGCGAATGTAAAGCTATCCGGTAGATTTCAGCTACCAACTGATGAAGAAGCGTTTGTAAACCTGGCAGTCAGATTCAGATCAATGGAAAATCTGGTACAAAACACACTTATTCCAACGATCAGAGAACAGACCAACAACACAGGCTATATGTTTGCTGCTCAGAATTATATTTCCGGAGAAGCTCAAAGTTTTAGGCAAACACTCGATGAGCAATTAAAGGATGGTGCATATGCCGTTATTAAAATTGAGCACAAAGACACTTTGTTCAATGAAATTCTGGAAAACAGCAGACAGATCAAAGAAGTGAGAACCAGGTATACAGTTGAGAAGGTGTTAGAGAACGGTCTTCCCAAAAGAATACCCCATGAGTTGACCGAAAACAGCATCATCGTGTCGCAAGTAATTGTCGATGATGTTGAATTAGAGCCTACCTTCAAGCAAAGACTTGAAGCGCAAAGGGATGAATCTGCGAAAAGGCAAATTGAGCAGCAAAAGGTAGAGACAGCTAAGGCCGCACAATCCAGAATTATCGCCGAAGGTGAAAGGGACAAAGCTGCCGAGCGGGTCAATCAGGAAAAAGAGCAGGTAAAACAATTAATTGCCATTGAAACCAAACTGAAACAGGAGAAAACCAATAAAGAGCTAGCAGCTATTTCGCTGGAAACAGAACGCCTGAAAGCGAAACAGAGAAAAGTTATCGCTGACGCAAAAGCTTATGAGAACTCGAAGTTAGTTTCTGCCGGTTTAACCCCACAGGAAAGAGCAGAATGGCAATATAAAACATCTGTTGGTGTAGCTGGAGAATTGGCAAAAATCAAATTCCCATCAACGATGATCATTGGAGATAAAGAAGCCGGAGGCACACCTTTACAGTCTCTAATAGGAGCAGCAATGGCAAAACAATTAACTGATCCGGGTAAAAACTAAAACCGTACCACCGACTATGAACCTTATTTTTATGAAGGTATCCTCATCGATACCTTCATTTTTTAATTACTTTGGATTGATAAACACCCTGTCCTGAAAAATATCTCAGAATGTACACGCCATCGGATAAGCCAGACAGAGAAACTTCATACTGGTTAGCTCCACCTCTGTTAGTCAGTGGCAACTGATATTCTTTCCCATCCATTGATGTAAGCAGCACCTGAGTGTCTGCTTGCATGTTCATAGGAATACGGAGATTGAGTACATCCTCCGTAAAAGTTGGATACAACAACAGTCCTTCAGCTTCGTCATCTTCCACATCTGTGATAACACCCTGATTGGTAACATCAAATGAGACCAGGTTTTCCCCCGGCAAAGGCAATTGCTCATCAGTGAAAATATGAAACTCACCAGGCAGCAGATCATATTTTTTGGTAGCATTAGAGATTTCAAGCTCGCCCCCCGTCAGGTAGTCATACCAGGTACCAGTCGACTGAAACTGAACTGTTACTGAAGATTCGCTGGTATCAAAATTTCCGATGATCATCATATTGATGTCTTCATGAGTCAACTTGATGAACTTCACTGCTCCGTTCAATGAGGATACCAGCAAACCATCTTCAAATGCTGTTGCATAATCATTTCTAAGACCTAAAATAGCACTGTAGACCTCATATATTTTTTTTCTGTTCTCATCTTCATAATAACCCAGATTTCCTTCACCCCACGGTAAGGGTTTGATGGCCAACCTGTCATCATTCAACTCTATATCATATCCCAATTCCTGAAACTGCCACAACATTTTAGGACCAGGTAATGTAAAAAAGAATGCTGCGCCCAGCATACTTCTCTCATAATAGGTTTCAGGTGATGAAACATCATAATCTCCTTCAGCAGGACCAAATTCCTTCATTTCCCAGGCAATTCTCTCCTCATCGTGACTTTCCATGTATGAAATTCTGCTATCTTCTCTGGCGGAGGTGATGTTTGGAGAAGTATTACCTTTCAGCAATTCTCTGTAATCATGATTATTATTCCCCCAGGTCATCATACCGGCTTCTTTTAATACATCTTCCTCAGAAGATGCTGCAAAGTGCTCCAGAATAATGTAAGCTTCATCATCAAACTCCCAGATTTTATTTGCCATTCTGGTTAAAATATCAATTCTCGACTGATCAAAATTGCTCGATGAACCTTCATCACTTTGCTGTTGTGTAAAACCTTTTGATAAATCAAATCGGTAACCGTCAAAGTGAAACTCTTCGATCCAGTACCTGTTTACATCATCTACAAAATCTCTTGTATACTGCTTTTCATGATTGAAATCATAGCCCACACTAAATGGATGAGGTGCCTGCTGGTTAAACCAGGGACTATCCTCCGTCACTGTATTGGCGGAAGGATCCCAAAACATTCTTACCATCGGGCTTTGACCAAAAGCATGATTCAATACCATATCGAGGATGACAGCTATTCCGTTTTGATGTGCTACCTGAATAAATTCTTTCAAGCCATTTTCAGTACCGTAGTACTTATCGACGGCAAAAAAGTAACTGGGATTATAACCCCAACTAATATTACCTTCAAATTCCATAATTGGCATTAGCTCGATGGCATTCACCCCCAGGTTTTTAAGGTATCCGATTGAGTCGATTAAATCCTGATAACTATGAGATCCAATAAAGTCTCTGACAAGCAATTCGTAAATTACCAAATCCTGCTTATCAGGTCTTTGCCAACTACTTTCTGACTCATCCCAAACAAATGGTGTCTGACCAGTCTGAAAGGTGGTAGCTACCCCATAATCCTGATTTGTAAATGAAATGAGATCAGGATATACAGCATCGGGTATAAATTCGTCATTCCACGGATCTGCCACTTTTCTACCATATGGATCACCTATTCGGACATTTCCCTCAACCAGGTACTGATAAATGTATTCTTTACCAGCTTCCAGTCCGTCTATCTCTAACCAGAAAAGATCAGCATTTTCCGTATCTCTTTTCATCAAATAATCATCGTTCAATGACCATTCATTCATCGTTCCCACCACATAAACAAAGTCCTTTTCAGGCGCAAGCAAAACCAAAGACACTTTTGTCTGGTCACTGCTGTAGTTGACCCCATTGACCAATCCTGCCGGAATGGCTGCAACCTCTGTAGCTGGAATAAACTTAATATCTACCGAACTGGACGCTGTTACTACTTCTCCGTTGATTGTGGCTTCTACAGAAAACTTGTAAATACCATCACCTGCTGGAATGTATTCTACAGCTACCGTTTTTGTATTAGCCTCATTGGCTAATTCAGTGACCATCGCATTGGGATCTTCCACTGATACTGTTATAGCACTTGCCTCGTTGGAGGTCTCTACTTCAAAAGTTAGTTTTTCAGCCTCTTCAAGAAAGTAACTCTCATTAAGACCATTAAAAATGGCAAACTCTCCCGCATCTAACCTAATGAATATATCACCGCCATTGACGATACCGATTCCAAAATCTCCGTCTTCACCACGTCCGGCGCTTGTACCATCTGCATTTCTGAAAACCATCGACAGATAAAAGGCATTATCATCGGCTGAAAGCCCGTAATAATCTCTTGCTGATGGTGATAATGTAATCTCCCACTTATCTGTTTCGCCGGAAACTTTGGTCATCTCACCAATTCCATCGTCCGCTCCCCAATTGCCTACAACGTTTTGCCAATCATCTCCTGTTGGATTGGCAGTATTTGTCAGGACAACTCCCGAATGCATATAGACCTTATCAGCACCAATCAGTCCTGTTTCACTACCAATCGTTGCATCATAAACTATTTTTATTTCATCATCAATTGTTCCGCCCGCTGGCGAAATTGTTACAATTTGTGCAGATGCAATTGAATGCATCAAAATCAATAATAGAAGTACTAATCGAAGTTTCATATTTTAATTTCTGCTATGTCAATCATCGAATCTAATTGAAAAAAAGCCAAAAAACACGCCACTTTTTTCGAATTTGAAATGAAATCGATTGTAATTCATGAAAAAAATTTAAAGTTCATAATTTGTCGGATTTTTACATGTGAAATGGCGATTAGCGATCAATCTGCAATTATGAAATAATGGAACAGAAAATGATTGAAATATTTCTGTCGTGATTAAAAAAAGAGAAAAACTAAACCTTTTCTCTTCACAAATTGTGTTTTATCTTACAACACAAATAATTTGTATGATTTTCGATTTTCTGTTTGTTGGTATCGCTTTTTATCTGGCAATTCCCGGAATAGCAGGATATTGCGCAAAATCTTACGGACATTCCTTCTGGAAATGGTTTATACTGGGTATGTTTTTACCGATCATCACGCACTTTATCTTGTATTTTGTGATTGTCAACGATATCAAAAAGAAAAAGCTGATTGCTTATTTGAAAGCTGAGGAAATCACTTACATGGAATATCAGATTAGTGAATTAACAGATAGTAAAATCACCCTCCCGGATGCAGATAATGAAAAAGATTTGGGCAAATTAATCAAAGAATAATCCACTTCCTTTCTATTCACCACTTTAAGTTCTTACTTTTGCGCCTTAAAAAATAAGGCATTCGATGAAAAGTATTCGAAATATTGCAATAATAGCTCACGTAGATCATGGTAAAACAACTTTGGTGGATAAGATTATTTATGCCACGCAGGAGTTTCGTGAAAATCAGGAAAAAGGAGAATTAATTCTTGATAACAATGATCTGGAAAGAGAAAGAGGGATCACCATTCTTTCTAAAAATGTAGCAGCTGAATATAAGGACGTCAAGATTAACATCATTGACACTCCTGGTCACGCCGATTTCGGTGGTGAGGTTGAAAGGGTTTTGAAAATGGCTGACGGCGTGATATTGCTTGTTGATGCTTTCGAGGGTCCTATGCCTCAAACACGATTCGTTCTTGGAAAAGCACTCTCTCTGGGCTTAAAGCCAATAGTGGTAGTCAATAAGGTTGACAAAGAAAACTGTAGACCTGACGAAGTACACGAACAGGTATTCGATCTGATGTTCAATCTGGATGCAACAGAAGAACAACTTGATTTCACGACGTTGTACGGGTCATCTAAACAAGGTTGGATGTCTACAGATTGGCAAAACCCAACTACTGACATATTGCCCCTTTTAGATGCCATCATCGATATCATTCCTGCTGCAGAGCAAAAAGAAGGTGTACCTGCTTTGCAAATCACTTCTCTCGACTTTTCTTCTTTTGTTGGTAGAATCGCCATCGGAAGGTTGGTTCAGGGAACACTTAAAGAGGGGTCCTCATTAGGTTTGAGCAAAAAGGATGGTTCTTTACAAAGAGTCAGAATCAAAGAATTGCATGTTTTCGAAGGTCTTGGCAAGAAAAAAGTTACTGAAGTAAAAGCAGGAGATATTTGTGCCATTACAGGTATCGAAGGTTTTGAAATTGGTGATACAATCACTGACTTTGAAAACCCGACTATTTTACCTCGAATTGCCATTGATGAGCCAACCATGAATATGTTGTTTACTATCAACAACTCACCTTTCTTTGGCAAAGAAGGAAAGTTTGTAACCTCCAGACACTTGAGAGACAGGCTTTTCAAAGAAACAGAGAAAAACCTGGCATTGAGGATCGAAGAGACAGATTCTGAGGACAAATTCCTTGTTTATGGAAGAGGTATTCTTCATTTGTCTGTTTTAATAGAGACTATGAGAAGAGAAGGCTATGAGTTACAGGTTGGACAGCCACAGGTAATCTTCAAAGAAATTGACGGCATGAGACATGAGCCAATAGAGCACATGGTAGTTGACGTGCCGGAAGAGTCTTCAGGAAAAGTAATTGAGCTAGTGAGCCAAAGAAAAGGCGAACTTAAAATTATGGAGCCAAAAGGAGATGTGCAGCATCTGGAATTTGAAATTCCTTCCAGAGGACTGATTGGTCTTAGAAATAATGTTTTGACAGCTACAGCGGGTGAAGCAGTGATGAATCACAGGTTTCAGTCATACGAACCTTACAAAGGAGAAATACCAGGCAGAATTAACGGTTCTTTAATTTCGATGGAAAATGGTCCCGGCACTGCTTATTCAATAGATAAATTACAGGACAGAGGTACTTTTTTTGTTGAGCCAGGTGAAGATTTATACATCGGTCAGGTAATTGGTGAGCACACCCGGTCGAATGATTTGAGTGTCAATATCCAAAAAGGTAAGAAACTGACCAATATGAGAGCCTCAGGTTCTGATAACAATGCAAAAATTGCGCCTGCCAAAAAATTCTCATTGGAAGAGGCAATGGAATACATTCAAAAAGACGAATACCTGGAAATTACACCTGCTACTTTCAGGATGAGGAAAATCTATTTGGATGAAAATGAAAGAAAAAGAATGGCTAATAAAGTAGAAGCTTAATAACGTTTCAGGACGGGAGAAAATCAAATCTCCGACCAAAACCAGGCGTTTTTAGCAACTCTGGCCAAATTATAGACAATTATAACCCCGCTTAATATGATTAGGTGGGGTTTTATTTTGGGTTTTGACTCAGTAATCTTTTCTAGTCCAACAATCAGCAAAAGCATCATCATCGGATAGATCACAGAAACATATCTGTCATCATCAGAAAATATCATATCTCCTTTTGTGAAAAGAATGATCAGGTAAATCAGAATCATTCCCAGGCAGGAAAAAGCCCACCATTGTATAGACTGATCTGAATACAACCTGACTATGTAAAACATAAAGGCCAATATTAAAGGAAGGATAAACCAGCCAACCAAATCTGCAATGACCGGAATTACAAACCACTTTGCTATCGAAGAAGCAATTAGCTGATAATTACCTAAAATGTCCAACCCGTTGAAATGGTCGATCCTGCTGTGGTGACCTCCAAGCTCCCAAACCATCCATTGCCAAACGAGGAAATAAACAATGGGCGCGGCGAAATGCAATGAACTAAATAAAATGATCGCAGGCTTCTTTTTGCTGTAAACAGCATTAATCAAAGCAAGGAGTGCCGGAATAGTAACAAAAAATATCCCAACGTGCTTTAAAAGGCACATTAAAAGGCCTGTGATGGTTAGTAGTATTAAATGAAGTTTGCTGGCCGATTCAAAATTGTGGTAGAGTTGTAATGCGTAAAACAACAGCGACATTAAAAACAGCGGCTCAGTCCAGATAAATACGTGATCCATAATAACCACCACTGAAAAGGCCATTAAAAGATTAAATGTCCATTGAAAGGTCGTGTCTTTTATCAATAACTTCATCAATGAGTTAGCCAAATAAAATGTGGTCCCATACAGCAAGCTATGCAGCATTTTTAACAGGAATAGTTTATTGACAAATGGAATCAGAAACACTGAAAATAACAGAGGTTTGGCCTGGAATGCTTCCTGCTGAAATATGCCTGTTAAGCCATTTTCGATTAGGTATTCAGCGCCCTTCAGATACAGCAGGGAATCACTCGTCGTTTTCAATCCTGGCACTAAAGAAAACCATAGGAATGCCTGTCCTATCAGCATAGAAACCCAAAAAGAAAGCCGCTTTTTATTATTCAATGCAGGATTCAAAATCTTAAATGCGTTTCATTTTAAAAACTAGAAATAAGTTTTTTTCCAATACCTGAACCAGATGTTCGGTAAGTCAAAATTGAAGAAGAGTCAGAAAACTCAACTCATTGATTAGATCAATTTGCTGGTTCAATTTATCAATGAATTCGCTTATTCCTTCAATTTTACGAAAATTGTTAGCATTAAACTTAATCAGCCAGGACTTTGTGGGCTGTCCTGTAAGTATTTCAACACATTATCGATCCTGAAATAGGTCTTTATCAACTCAATATTTCAAATGAAATGCAAACTCCTGTCGAAATGAGACAACTACTCTGTAATTTCTTTTTCTTATGCTAAACATTCTCATCTATTGCTAGTTTCAAAATGGGTGTGAGGTACCTATCAAAATACCAAAAACAGCCTTTTATGAGATGTTTTACGCAATGCATACGTTTGCAAAAAATTCAATTTTTTAGTCTAAATGATAAAATTCTCAATACGTAAACATTGTTTTACTAGATGTATCATAATTATTTGACCAAATTACATTTGATAATTCAAGTCTATTTGGTTTCTTTGAAGCAGGACATATGACGGAAGAAAACAAACGATTAAACTCTTCTCAAAATTGGAAAAAATGGGGGCCCTACATTTCAGAAAGACAGTGGGGCACAGTGAGAGAAGATTATAGTGCCAGTGGTTATGCATGGGAAAGCGTTACCCACGATATGGCCAGAAGCAAAGCCTACAGATGGGGAGAAGACGGAATAGGAGGTATTTGTAATGATGATCAGAATATTTGCTTTTCCTGGGCTTTTTGGAATACCAAAGATCCTATTATAAAAGAGCGGTTGTTTGGACTGACAGGAGTAGAAGGAAATCATGGTGAAGATGTCAAGGAACTATACTACTACCTGGACAGTACCCCTACGCACTCCTATATGAAGATGCTATATAAGTATCCACAAACCCCCTTTCCTTACGCAGATTTAGTAGAAACGAATAAAGTTACTTCAAAACAGGAACGGGAATATGAATTATTGGATACGGGTATCTTCGATAATGATGAATACTTTGATATATTCATGGAATATGCCAAAGACGACACTGACGATATCCTCATCAAAATAACAGCTCATAACAGAGCCGATAAAGATGCTCCGCTGGTCATCATGCCAACGGTCTGGTTTAGAAACACCTGGTCCTCCAGAACAGAAACTATCAAACCGGCAGTGAAGCAAACCGGTGATTCCCGTTTAAACATCAGGCATCACAGTCTTGGTAGTTACATTGTTTATTTTGAAGAGCATCCAGGTGAATTTGCCTTCTGCAACAACGAAACCAACAGGAAAAGGCTTTACAATGCGCCCAATCCCAGTAAGTACGTTAAAGACGGCATCAATGATTATCTGATTACCGGAGAAAAAACAGTCAGCTCCAGAAAGACAGGCACTAAATCAGCAGCTATTTATTGCAAAACAATTCCTGCTAAAGGGTCGGTATCACTGAACATCAGGTTTACCAATATACCCTCAAAAACACCATTTGCTGATTTCCAGGAGATTTTTGAAAAGCGTAAGACCGAATGTGATGAATTCTATAAGTCCATTCAGCCGAAGGAGGCAACAGAAGATCATCGGAATATCCAGCGACAGGCTTATGCAGGGATGTTGTGGAGCAAGCAGTTTTACTATTACAATATAATAGAGTGGCTTGAAGGCGATCAGGGAAAGCAAAAGCCCCCGTCTGTCAGAAAGAAAGGAAGAAACTCTACGTGGACTCACCTGGACAATGCCGATATCATCTCTATGCCCGACAAATGGGAGTACCCCTGGTATGCTGCCTGGGATCTGGCTTTTCACTGTATTCCGCTGGCAAGAGTAGATGCTGATTTTGCCAAAAAGCAACTACTGCTCTTTCTCGACGAAAGATACCTGCATCCAAACGGACAAATACCTGCCTATGAATGGAGTTTCAGTGATGTAAACCCTCCCGTTCACGCCTGGGGTGTGTTACGGGTTTTTCAGATTGACAAAGAGATTTCAGGGAAGCCTGACTATGATTTTCTGCAAAGGTGTTTTCACAAACTGCTGATAAATTTCACCTGGTGGGTAAATAGAAAAGATAACGACGGAAACAACGTTTTTGAAGGCGGCTTTCTCGGACTGGATAACATCGGTGTTTTTGACCGAAATCACACCATTGTGGAAGATGCCCACCTGGAACAGGCGGACGGAACCAGCTGGATGGCCATGTTTTCACTCAACATGTTGAGAATATCACTGGAACTGGCCGTCAATAATCCGGTATATCAGGATACTGCGAGTAAGTTTTTCGAACACTTTTTATTCATTAGTGGTGCTATGAATAAAATTGGTGATACCGAAGTGGATTTATGGCACGAAGAAGACAATTTCTACTATGATGTCATGCATACCCCTGGTAAAAGAAACCAGCAAATGAAAGTGCGATCGATGGTTGGGCTTATTCCTTTATTTGCCATTGAAATCTTGATAGATGAGGTTTATCGTAAACTCCCTGACTTTAGGGAAAAGCTGGATTATTTTCTTGAAAAGCGACCACAACTTGCTTCGCTGGTTGCCAGATGGCAAAATCCAGGACAGAGTGAGCGGAGGCTCTTGGCGATTTTAAGAGGATATAGGCTCAGGAAGATACTGGAAAGAATGCTTGATGAAGAGGAATTCCTATCTGATTTTGGTATCAGAGCGCTTTCCAAGTATCACAAAGACAATCCTTATCACCTGACAATCGACGGAAAACGGTTATCGGTAGAATATTTGCCAGGAGAATCTGATTCTTCGTTCTTTGGTGGCAATTCTAACTGGCGGGGGCCCATCTGGTTTCCAATGAATTATCTGATCGTGAGTTCTTTAGCCAAGTATTTTGATTACTACGGAGAAAGCTTAAAAGTAGCCTATCCATCAGCAGATGGTAAGGAACTCGACCTGAAAGAGGTCTCTAAAAAATTATCGGAAAGGCTCATTAGAATTTTCTCCCAAGATGAATATGGCTATCGGGCGGTTTACGGTGGCAGTATCAAACAGCAAAAAGATCCGCATTTCAAAGATTACATTCTCTTTTACGAGTATTTTCACGGAGATAACGGTGAAGGTCTTGGTGCAGCTCACCAGACAGGTTGGACGGGATTAATAGCTGAGATTATCCACGAATATTATAATTAAGCGAACTATAGTTTACAGTATCTTCATACAAATCGGCTAAATTACCAAGCCGATTGATACATTTAAAAAATATGAGAAAACTAAAGCTGTTCTTGTCTATTGTTGCTATTCTCTCTACAGCAACTTCTTTGGCTCAGGAGAAAAAACCCAAACTGTTTGTGGGCATTATCGTGGATCAGATGAGAGTGGATTATTTGTACAGGTTTGAAAATAAGTTCTCGGAAAACGGCTTTAAAAGACTTTTGAAAGATGGTTTTTTCAGTAAAAACACTCATTACAATTATGTGCCGACCTACACAGGGCCTGGACATGCTTCCGTCTATTCAGGCACCACCCCCGAAATCCACGGTATCATTGCCAATGATTGGTATAACAGAACATTGGATAGAAAAATCAATTGTGTTGATGATTCGACTGTGACTTTAGTCGGTGGTGATGAGATTGCCAAAAAAAGCTACTCTCCCATCAATCTACTAAGTTCTAATTTTGCTGATGAGCTCAAAATAGCATCACAGGGAAATGCTAAAGTGGTAGGAGTCTCAATCAAAAACAGAGGAGCTATTCTGCCAAGCGGTCATTTTCCCGACGGTGCGTACTGGTATGATGGCAAGACCGGGAATTTTGTAACTTCTACTTACTACATGGAACAGATTCCTGATTGGGCGGATCAATTTAACAAAAAGAAATTGGCAAAAAAGTACCTGACAGGAAAGTGGGAGACCTTACTCCCTATCGATGAATACACTGAAAGCGGACCAGACAATAATCCCTACGAGGCAGTAATAGGCCTTAAAGACAAGCCTGTGTTTCCTTATGACCTTACCACCATTAGAAAAAAAGATGGTGATTATGGTTTTTTACCAAGCACACCATTCGGGAATTCTATCGTAGCTGAGATGGCCAAGGCGGCGGTGGCAGGTGAGCAACTGGGTAAAGATGAAATTGCAGATCTGCTGGCTATCAGCTTTTCCAGTACAGATTATATCGGTCATGTGTTCGGTCCTGATTCCAAAGAAATTGAAGATTGCTACATCAGATTAGACAGAGAGATTGCCAATTTACTCACCTATTTAGATAAAAATGTTGGCAAGGATGAATATGTGCTATTCCTTACAGCGGATCACGCAGTGGCTGAAGTACCTCAATTTTTAATCGACAAAAAAATCCCAGCAGGATATGTGCAAACAAAACCCATCACCAGCATTCTGAAGAGGAAAATGGTAGAATTGTATGGTGAAGGAGATTGGATCTTAAGTGTTTCTAACGATCAGATCTTTATCAACAAACCTTTGATAAGAAGTAAAAACATTGACAGAGATCGGTTTATGGCAGATATGATTGAGATCTTACTGGAGTTTCAGGGCATCAAAAACGTGTTTACAGCTCATGATATGAACACTCAATCTTATGAACATGGCATCAGAAGAAAGCTGCAAAACGGTTACAATGCTAAAAGATCAGGTGATCTGCTAATGGTTTACGAGCCTGGCTGGTTTGTAACAAACTATGGTAAAACAGGAACAACGCACGGTTCGGGATATAACTACGATACTCATGTACCATTGATTATGTATGGAACAGGAATTCCGAAAGGATATGTCTCGGTAGCACCAACGGAAATCACCGATATTATACCGACACTCTGCACCAAATACAATGTAAACCTGCCTAACGGAGCAACAGGAAAGCTGATTAAAGAAATATTTAATTAGCAGCAGAAACGATTTTTACAGTAAAATTTAGATAGATTTAATGGATATGATTGGATTGATTTTCGATATGGATGGGGTAATTGTTGACAATCACTACTATCATTTTAAAGCCTGGCAGTTGTTTTTCGAAAAATATGACAAAAGCCTTGATGAAGATGACTACAAAAGGAATATCAATGGTCGTACCATGAAGGCGATCATACATGGTATTTTCGACGGGCAGAAATTGACAGATGAACAGGCCAAAGCCTACGGCAATGAAAAAGAAGCCATTTACCGGGATATCTACAAAGAACACCTGACGCCAACGAAGGGATTGATAGATTTTCTGGAAATTGTGAAGGCAGCCGGCATCAAAACAGTGATCGGGACGTCAGCTCCAAAGGAAAACGTAGAATTCACTATTACAGGTCTTCAGCTGAATCACTATTTCGATGACATTCTTGATGATCGGGCAGTCACCAAAGGCAAGCCCGACCCCGAAGTATATATTAAATGTGCCCAGGCCATAAACTATCCCAACTCGCAATGCGTTGTATTTGAAGATGCGCTTGCAGGAATTGAAGCGGGAAAAAATGCTGGAAGCGCAGTAGTAGGACTAGCCACCACACATATCGCCGAAGAGCTTGTAAACACCGATTTGATCATTGATGACTTCTCCGGTCTGACCATTAATCAGCTAAAAGATATTTTATGATTGTGAAGAAAGTTTTATTAATTGCCCTGTCTCTACTGTTGATATCTTCAGCAGAAGGACAAATAAAGATTGCGAAACTGCAATATGAAGGTGGTGGAGACTGGTATGCCAATAAAACCGCATTGCCAAACCTCATTGATTTTTGCAACAAGCAGCTAAAAACCAATATTGAAAAAGAGGAAGTGGTCTCCATCAACAGCCCTGAATTGTTTGTCTTTCCATATATCTATATGACCGGTCACGGCAATGTATCCTTCTCTTCCTCAGACGCGGAAAACCTCAGAAACTACCTGATTAGCGGTGGTTTTCTACATATTGATGACAACTACGGCATGGATAAGTTTGTGCGCCTGGAAATGAAAAAGGTATTTCCCGAACTGGACTTTGTAGAGTTGCCTTTTACGCACGAGATCTATCATCAAAAGTATGATTTTGATGAAGGCTTACCAAAAATCCATCAACATGATGGCGATCCCCCACGGGGTTTTGGTCTGATTTACAAAGGCCGACTCGTTTGTTTTTATAGCTTCGAAAGTGATCTGGGAAATGGCTGGGAAGATCAGATTATTTACAATGATCCGGAGGCTGTGAGACAGAAAGCGCTCAAAATGGGTGCGAATATCATTTCGTACGCTTTTACACAAAACTAAAAAACCACTCCCTTTAAGAGAGTGGTTCATCATCAGCCTACATCTATGACACATAGAGTCATTCGATATATTATCTTCTTCTGCGGTGTCCGCGAGGATTAATTTCTTTCTCTACTGTTGTTCCATTTAAGGTAACAGATGCCAGGTTGTCGCAGCTTCCATCTCCAAAATCAACAGTCAATGTATTTTCACCCCAGTTGATCTCTTTTACACCGGAAACTGGTACTCTTGCCGTTCCGCTGGCGATACAGGATGCCTGAAATACCAGCTCAGTAGTAATTTCAGATGTGTAAGAAACCCCATCTCTTCTTGTTCCGCTCGCACTACCTGTTAATCTTACTACATCTCTCACAGGCGTATTTGCTCTCTCCCACGTTCTGGTGTGATCAGCTTCTCTTGTGATGAATGATCCGTCAGGGAATGTAAGCTTACCGCCTTCCATTTTGGTATTGAACATTACAGCACTTTCAAAAGACTCGGAAACGTTGGTGATCGTTCTTGTTCCTTCCACCTGTACGCTATCGAAGAAGAAATTTTCGAAAGTAACCGACCTGAAAGCTCCCGGCACATATCGCCTGTCATTATAAGTAATGATCACCTTACCACTTTTTACGTGTCCTCCTGCCCCTTCGCAGGTTCCGTCGAAAACGATTTCTATGATCTTGTTTTCCTCGTCGTGAGACACCTCTGCACACTGTAGAGACTCCCCCCTGCCCATTTCAGCTCTTCCGTTTCCAGGAGCAATAAGAATACCCTCTTCAACAATGTCGTCAATTTCTTCAAATGTAGCGTCTGCCGATTGTTCGGAAGCAATATCAGCTTCTGCAACCTGAGCATCTATAGTTTCTTCATTAAAGGACTCATCGTTACAAGCAACAAATCCAAATGCTATCAATAACGCGGCAATAATTCTTACTCTTTTCATCTTCTTTCTTTATTTAAGTTGTTGTTATTGTATAAGTTTTCAACAGGCCTGTTTGTGAATTCTTATGATTATTTACTTAATTTTCGAATCTTAGACAGCAAGTGTTTTCAAAGGTTTAATCTGCTTTTTAAAAAAAATTAAAAAATCCTTCAATCAACTGAATATCAGTTAATTAAAATTGAAAATAAATAAAGTTGGAATTTATTGGCACCAACTAAAATCAATCTTCGTTTAGAAATTATATTTTTACGGTACACATCATTGTTTTACTTTTAACTATGCGTTTTAAACTAGCTATTGTATTTTTATTACTGATTAAGACCAGTCTGTCAGCACAAGACAGCTTTCAAAACCAGCTGCAAATGGCAAATCAGGCTTATCAGAATGCAAATTACTCTGGCGCTTTGGAGATGTTCACCTCGCTAAAAGAATCCGGTGATGCTACAGCTGAGATCAGTTCGATGATTGAATGTTCCATAGGCATTAGTAAATCATGTATGGCAATGGGACAGTTTGATCATGCCATTTCTGAATGTACCGATGCGATCAATTCAATAAAAGGAGCGGAATCAGTTTCAGGAGAGCAACAAGCTATGCTGCATAAACTGCTCGGGGAAGCGTATTTAAATGACGGACTTAACGAGCAAGCGTTGCAAAAGCTCAACATTGCTGCTTCGTTTATTTCTGATAAGAAAAGTCTGTTCTATGCCGATATCATGGAAGAAACCGGTGTTGCTTACTTAAACAGTGGCAATGACCAACTGGCTCAGGAGCATTTAGATATCGCTTTACAAACCAGAAGTCAGCTTTTACCTGAGGATCATGAACTGATAGCAGATTCGTACACCAATCTCGCACTCGTTGTTCTGGAAGAGGACTATTTCAACACATTGATTTACCTTAAAAAAGCATTGAACATCTATGAAAAAAAGTTCGGCACCAATAATCTGAAAGTCGCTAATGTATATTTCAACCTGGGCATGGCCAACCTATTGAATAAAACCTTTACGCAATCGACCAATTATTTCAACAATGTCAAGGAAATCTATGAGGCAGTCTATGATAGCAACCACCCTAACAATGCCATCATTGAAGCTACACTGGCAAGAATAGATTATGAATTAGGCTATTATGACAAGGCTGTAGAAAAGTTTGAATCTGCGCTGAAAATATATAAAAGTAACTATGGAGAAAAGCACCCCGAAGTAGCTGATACCTACGGTAGAATTGGTGAATCCTACAGAAAAAACAGTGATTTCAAAAACTCGCTGCTCTATTACCAAAAGGCTATATACGCTAACCTGCGTGATCAGGAGTATGAGTCTGTCAGAGAACTGCCAACGTTGGAAAAGTATTTCAACCCTGAATATTTGTTAAGAGCGCTGCAAGCCAAAGCCATTGCTCTGGAAGAACTTCATTACAATAAGACCCTCAAGCCTAAAGATATCAATGCAGCACTCGATACATACATATTATGTGACTCGCTAGTATCAAGACTCAAACAGATCCGGTTGAGCGAGGAGGACAAAATAAAAATGAGCGCTTTGTCCAATGAGATATATGAAGATGGTATTAGAATCAGTATAGACATCAGCAACAGATCCATCAACAAAAAGTACTACTATAACCTGGCCTATCAGTTTTTTGAAAGAAGTAAGGCATCAACGCTCCATGAAGCGATCAATGACACTGAAGCTAAAAACTATGCAGGAATCCCTACTGATGTATTGGATAAAGAAACTTCGCTAATTGAAGAAATTGTAGTTTTGGAAAACAAACTCATTGAGAAAGGAAACGATGCAGCTACCGAAAAAGCGCTCAGCAGCCAACTCTTTGATAAAAATACCGAATACAGAAACTTTATTACCAACCTCGAACAAAATTACCCCTCCTATTTCGAGCTAAAGTATAAAACGAATCTAGCCACCCCTGAGCAAATACAGGAACGGCTGTCAGACCAGGAGGCAATCGTTTCTTATTTTATATCGGTAGAGGGAGAAAATGATGAAAACGTGAACCTGTTCATCATGTCACTGGGAAAGAAAAAGCTATCCTTTTACCAGGTACCGCTACCTGAAAACTTCTTCAACCTGATCAAAGGTTTCAGGAATGCCATCAAATTCAAATCAGCAGCAGCGACTACTAAAATTGGCAAACAGCTATTTGGTTTGCTCTTTCCGGCAGAACTCTATGAAAGGTATAATTTCTTCACGGTAATTCCCGATGGTGCTCTGGGCACTATTCCGTTCGAAGCTTTGCAGGACGACAATAATCAATTTGTTATCGAAACGAAAAACATCAATTACGATTTTTCTGCCAATCTCTATCTTGGTAATCTGAAACAGAAGAAATCAGATCAAAAGAATATTCTGGCTGTGGCTCCAGTCTCCTTTGACAAATACACTTCCGTGAAACTCAGTCAGCTGCCCGGCACCATCAGAGAGGTGGAACAACTCAGGAAAGTATCGGAAAAAAATAATATTTCAACGAGTTTGTGGACCAACAGACAAGCTTCTGAAACAGAATTTAAATCGGCTTCACTGGGAGAATATGACATTATACATTTTGCCACTCATGGAGAGGTAAACGAATCACAGCCAAATCTCTCACGGATTTTCCTCTCGCCAGATGCTGACAACAATGATGGTTTTCTATACTCATCGGAAATATATAATCTCAACCTTAATGCAGACCTGGTAACGCTCTCTGCCTGCGAAACCGGGCTGGGAAAAGTTGCTAAGGGAGAAGGAATCATCGGCCTTTCCAGGTCACTCAAGTATGCGGGAAGTAAAAACCTGATTGTTTCTCTGTGGAAAGTAGCAGATCAATCCACCTCTGATCTGATGATTAGCTTTTATGAAAAACAGCAAGAGGCACAATCAACATATGCCAGAGCACTTAGAGATGCCAAACTTTCATTATTGTATTCATCAGAATATACAGAGCCCTATTATTGGGCACCATTTATCTTAATTGGCAAATAATTAATAGCCTCTATTGCATGCACAAAGTAAGCAAATAGCATTATTCCAATCATCACGTTACAGCCCCATTCAACCAGCCGTGATTTGACTATGTAGTGTACATAGCTTTAATTTCAGGATGGGAGTTGTAAATCGGTTTGCGATTCGTATTCAAAACAACTTATTCACTTGTTAAAAATTGATAATCTACCTGGTAAATACCTGCTTGCGCAACTGACCAGTGATTTCAAATAAACCGACTTACAGGCTTTGATATTTTAACCTCAAAATATAACTATGAAGAATAAAATTTTACTGATTTTATGTCTGGTTGGTTTGATATACTCACCAGTTATCGCTCAGAAACTGGATATGGACATGCTGAAAAGCATGAAGGCGAGAAGCATTGGACCAGCTGGTATGAGTGGTAGGGTTACCTCGATAGATGTGGTAACGAATGATCCGGATGTAATGTACGTTGGAACGGCTTCCGGTGGATTATGGAAATCTACCAGTGGCGGTATTAAATGGGATCCAATTTTTGATGAAGAAAAAACCGGATCTATCGGGGCGGTTGCCATCCAACAGTCTAATCCATCTGTCGTATGGGTAGGAACAGGGGAAGGAAATCCCCGAAACAGTCTGAATGGTGGATATGGTATTTATAAAACACTTGATGGCGGTAAAAACTGGGAATACATGGGTCTTGGGGAAACCAGACACATCCATAGAATCATAGTCGACCCCACCAATCCTAACATTGTATACGTGGGTGCTATAGGCTCTCCGTGGGGAGAACACCCTGAAAG
>JBCBHL010000044.1:0-28413 GCA_038525605.1 Bacteroidota bacterium | reverse complement strand
GAAATGCCTGATTGATCAAAGGAATTGTAATTGATCTGCTCGCTTCATTGATCTCATTACCAAACTTCCATGTATAAAGCAATAGTGGTGCTGACAACCATAATGCATACTTGGAAATTTTACTGTAGTATCTGTAATCTACCTTATGCGCTAACCACATAGCCAGAAAACTCAGCCCCACCAGTGAGGTATGCTTGAACAAATAGTATTCAGTGTTCCCCTGCATTTGCTGATAGGCAAGAGACCCGGTAGCACTGTATACTACCAAGATACTTAGGATAGACAATGCGAATACCACAAACCAGATTATCGGATCTCCTTTCAGATTATTAATTGCCCACTCCTTCATCTTACCTCCTTGTTTTTATTGGCTGTTGCTATTTTTTTCACTTCATCTCTAAACTGATCTCCTCTGTCGATATAATTATTGAAGAGATCAAAACTTGCACCGGCGGGAGATAATAAAACCACATCTCCGGCCTTAGCCACCTTTACTGCCTGACTGATAGCATCCTTCATGCTGGTAACTTCGTCAATTGACGAAACCAGATCGGTGAAAAAGCCAGTCAAAGCTTTGTTATCTATTCCTAAACAAATCATATGACCGACCTTTTTCTCAACCAGCAATGCTATTTGTTCATATTCATTTCCTTTGTCTACACCTCCGGCAATCCAGATAATATTTTTATCCAAACCATCCAGGGCGTAAAAAACAGCGTCTACATTAGTTGCTTTTGAATCGTTGATGTATTGAACTCCATCAATTTCTCCCACAAGCTCCATCCTGTGGGGTGCATTTTTAAAGCTTTTCAACCCCTTTCTAATCTCTTCTTTGTCAACTCCCAGGTTGAGTGCAATCAATGAAGCTGTTAAAGCATTCAGTTGATTGTGTTTACCATAAAGTGGAAGCTCATTGATAGAAATTTCCACCTGTTCCTTGCCTGGCAAATTGAAAACCAGCTTGTTGTCTAATAGCCATCCCCCATTACTGCTATGTTTTTTTACTGAGGTTTCCAACAACTGCGTAAAACCCTCCAGTTTTGCGGCTCTTTCCTTTAGAAAATCGATATCACCTCCATAGATAAAATGGTCACTCAGGTTCTGATTCATGGCAATTCTGAATTTTGATTCCATGTATTTCATGAGATCATATTCATATCTGTCCAGGTGATCAGGTGTAATATTGAGCAACACCGAAATATACGGTTTGAACTGATCGATATCATCCAGCTGGAAACTACTGATTTCCAACACATAATAATCGTAGGTATCTTCTACAACCATCGCAGCAAAGCTGTTGCCGATATTTCCTCCTACTCCTACATTGAAGCCCGACTCTTTCAGCAGGTGGTATGTCAACAGCGTTGTGGTTGTTTTACCATTAGTTCCGGTAATGGCAATAATTTTAGCATCTGTGTACCTGGAAGCAAATTCTATTTCAGAAATCACAGGAATCCCTTGCCTCCTGATTTCCTGAATCAATTCAATGTTACCAGGAATCCCAGGGCTTTTGATCACTAAATTGCCACTGGTGATTCGATCCACCGAATGCTTCCCGGATTCAAATGCTATTTGATTTTCCTTTAAAATCTGACAATATCGGTCTGCGATTTCCCCTCTGTCAGAAAGGAAAACGTCAAAGCCTTTTGCCTTAGCCAATAAGGCAGCTCCGACTCCACTTTCACCTGCACCTAATATCGATACTGTCAATTTCATTTATTTTTTAAATATCAAATTCGTCTTTTGACAATCGTGAGGCTATCAGCTTGTCACAGGCAAATGAGTAAAGAGATATTACATCAAAGCCTTGCTTCACAACTGATTTCATCACTTTCGTACTGTTTTTCTTATCAAAATCTGTTAGCTGATCCAGAATAAAGATGATTTCATCGCTCTCATCTTCCAGAGATTCTATCACCATATTGAATTGTCTTTCACTTTTGGTAGACAAAAGCTTACGGAGCAGGTTATCCAGTTTCCTGCTGCATCTGATTAGCTGAGAACAATATTCCATGACACTTTTATGATGGATCAGTTCAGTAATCTGAGCTACTCCATCCTGGAATTTTTTGTTTCTTACGGTTAAATCGTTGAGCTTCATAATAAATTATATAGTTCAGGTAATCTTATCTCAATTTTAAAGTTGCCAGTGTAAAAATTGCCAGCAACACACCCACCGTCCAAAATCGGCTTACAATTTTAGCCTCATGTAAACCAGACTTTTGATAGTGGTGATGCAAAGGCGACATCTTAAATACACGCCTGCCTTCTCCATATTTTTTTTTGGTATACTTGAAGTAGGAAACCTGAATAATTACACTCAGATTCTCTATTAAAAATATGCCACACAAAATCGGTATCAGCCATTCTTTTCTAATGGTAAATGCCAACACCGCAATAATTCCTCCCAGCGATAAACTGCCCGTATCCCCCATAAATACCTGTGCCGGATAGGAGTTGTACCACAAGAAGCCGATACAGGCTCCTACAAATGCCGAACAAAATATCACGAGTTCCCCTGAGTTTGGAATGAACATAATGTTCAGGTAATCGGAGAAAACAGCGTTTCCTGATAAATAGGCTAAAATCGCGAGTGTCAGGCCGATAATCGCAGATGTTCCGGCAGCAAGCCCATCGATCCCATCAGTAATATTTGCACCGTTCGATACCGAAGTGACAATAAAAATCACCACTAAGACATACAAAATCCAGGTATAGTCCTCCAAAAATTCAGGCAACAGCCAGGTGTATTCAAATTCATTATCCTTTACAAAAGGGAGCGTTGTAGAAACTGATTTAATATCAGTAAAGCTGTAGGTTCCATCAGCAGTTAGCTCACCAAATTCTCTGATGACAACCGAATCATGAAACACCAAAACCAGACCCACAATCAATCCGATTCCTATCTGTCCGAAGACTTTGAATTTTCCTGCGAGCCCTTCCTTGTTTTTCTTTTTGATCTTCAGGTAATCATCCATGAAACCAATGAAACCCAGCCATACGGCAGTAATCAGTAACAGGATGATGTAAATATTATGCACCTTAGCAAAAAACAGGGTTGGAATAACAATTGCCGCTATGATGATGATTCCTCCCATCGTCGGTGTTCCTTCCTTTTCTTTCTGTCCATCCAGTCCCAGGTCACGGATTTTCTCTCCTACCTGTAGTTTTCTCAGTTGATTTATGAGCTTCTTTCCAAAGGCAATGGTGATCAATAAAGAAAGAACAGCAGCCATACCTGCTCTGAAGGAGATGTACTGAAATACACCTGCTCCAAAGAAGTCCAGTTTTTGATCTAAATATTCAAATATGTAATAAAACATCTACGCTAATCTTCCTTAAAAATTTCCAACATCTCGGCTAATACCTCTTTGTCATCAAATGGGTGCCGTACTCCTTTTATTTCCTGATAGGTCTCATGACCTTTTCCTGCTACTAATATGATATCTGACTTTCCCGCGATAGAGCAGGCCGTTTTGATAGCTTCTCTTCTATCTGACACTGTCAGCGTTTTCCTGAAATTACTTTTGCTGACGCCCGCTTCCATATCTTTGAGAATATCCAGTGGATCCTCTGTTCTTGGATTGTCAGAAGTCAGAATTACCTTATCACTAAACCTGGTGGCGATATCCGCCATTATCGGTCTTTTAGCTTTATCCCTGTCACCACCACAACCAACTACTGTAATTACCTGCTCGTTACCTGTTCTGAAATCTTCAATTGTCTTGAGCACATTTTCCAGCGCATCGGGTGTATGAGCATAGTCTACAATGGCAGTTATCGAGGAACGACTGTCCACCAACTCAAACCTTCCCCTTGCCGGTCTCAATTCTGATAAAGCCATCAATGTATTTTCTTCTTCCTCTCCCAACTCTCTGGCCACAGCAAATGCCGCCAAAAGATTGTAAGCATTGAATTTACCAACCAGTCGAAACCAGACATTTCTGTTTTCTATTTCCAGTTCAAGTCCTTGCAAGGTGTTGTTCAAAATCCTTGACTTATAATCTGAAATGAATCTAAAACCAAAGGTTCGCTTCCTGGCTGCAGTATTCTGCAACATTACCGCACCACGCTTATCATCAGTATTAGCGAGCGCAAAGGCTCGTTTTGGCAAACCATCGAACAGTAACTTCTTTGCTTTGATATACTGATCAAATGTTTTGTGATAATCCAGGTGATCGTGGGTAATATTGGTAAAAACACCTCCTGCAAAACTGATTCCGGCAACACGATTCTGAGTCAGGGCATGCGAGCTAACCTCCATAAAACAATGCGTACATCCTGCCTTTACCATATCACTCAACATCCTGTTAAGTTCAATAGCATCGGGAGTAGTATACTTAGCTGGCAAGACCTTGTTGTTTACTCTGTTTTCCACGGTCGAAAGCAAGCCCACAGTATACCCTAGCCTCATAAAAAGGTGAAATAATAACGTGGCAGTTGTAGTTTTACCGTTTGTGCCGGTTATTCCCACCAGGTGAATCTTATCGGAAGGACTACCATAAAAGTTAGAGGCAATGATCCCTAATGCTTTAGCAGTGTTTTCTGTTTGGATGTAGGCCACCTGCTCATCAACGACATCAGGTAGTTTCTCGCATACCACAGCGATTGCTCCTTTCAGAACAGCCTTCTCTATATAGTCGTGACCATCTACTGAAATACCTTTAACAGCGACAAATAAACAGCCTTGCTCTGATTCACGTGAATCAAAACAAATGCTGTCTATTGGCATATTCATATCGCCTGATGCGCTCTTTAATGGTATCTTATACAATATGTCTTTTAGTGTGATCACTAACTTAATTCCAGTTTTATTTTATCTCCTTTATTAAATTTCCTACCAGGAACAATGGATTGTTGCTCCACTCTTCCAATACCTGTTGCCTCAACTTTGAAGCCCATATTTTCCAGAATGTAAATGGCATCTTTCAACGTAAATCCCTTTACATCCGGTACTGTAGTTGTCGATATTTTCTTATCCTCCCAACTGATCGAGTTATTCATGATCCGGGTTGACACCCACTCATCGTCCGTATTGCTATAGTTGGAAATCCCCAACTCATTGCAAAGCATGATCAAATCTTCTTTGTAGCCTCCTTTAATCATTGGGAATACTCCGTCGACAGGTGGCAAATCAGCATATTCTTCCTGCATCCTTACATCGATAGAGTAGATTTTATCAGCTATTTCTTTAAAAACCGGGGCTGCTACATCGCTACCATATATTCTTGAGTTTTTAGGATTATCGATGACGACAATGCAACTAAACTTTGGTTTCTCTGCCGGAAAGTATCCTGCAAAAGAGGCATAATACTCTTTCGTATATTTACCATTCTTTGCTTTTTTAGCAGTTCCTGTTTTTCCCGCGATTTTGTAAAAACTATCATTGATATTTTTAGCTGTTCCTCTTTCCACTACACCTTCCAGCAGTTGCCTTACTTTCTGGAGCGTTTTATCAGAACAGATTCTTTCTTTGATCACCTCATGTTCATAGACATCCACCACCTTATCCGCTTTTCCAATTTCTCTTACAATCATCGGTTTCATCATTTTACCATTGTTAGCAACTGCGTTGTATAGCGCCAAAGTCTGCAAAGGAGTCATTTTCAACTCATAACCATGCGATATCCATGGAAGTGAAACACCACTCCAGGTAGAATCGGAAGTGTCTTTAATATAAGGACGACCCTCACCTATCATCTGGAATCCCAGTGGCTTGTGAAGCTTAAGGCTTTTCAGATAATTGATATATTCACCCGGATTTTGCCCAAATTCATCGGTGATAAGTCTGGCGGTTCCGATATTGGATGACTTTTCAAAAATCTCTTTCACGGTCAACTTGCCATACCCCCCCGGTTTGTGATCTCGCATCACTTCATCGTAGAATTTCGCTACACCATTTCCGGTATCCACGCTATCGGTGAGTGATATATCCGAAGATTCGAACAATGCCAGCATACTTGCCAGTTTAAAAGTTGAACCCGGCTCCCTTGATCCCTGAGCACCTACTGCATAATTGTAAGTTTCAGCATACTTGCTATCCTTACGCTTACTCAGGTTTGAAATCGCCTTTATTTCACCTGTAGCCACTTCCATCACCACAACAGAACCATAATCGGCATCATTGGCTATTAATGCTTTCATGAGAGAACTTTCAGCCACATCCTGGATATTGATATCCAGGGTGGTATGAACGTCGTAACCGTCTTTCGGCTTTACCTCAGTTCCATCAAAAATAGGCTTCCAGCCACCTCCTGACATTTTTTCGAAGAGTGCCTGACCATCAATACCTGCCAGCTGTCTGTTAAAACTATATTCTAATCCAACGGCTCCTTTATCTTCTGCTGTCAGGTTACCGATTGTTCGTGAACCTAAATTGAAAAAAGGCCGATACCGCTGATCCACCTTTTCGAAAATTACTCCTCCCTTCATTCTGCCCTTTTCGAAAATGGGCCAGGATTCCATGAGCTTCTTATCCTGGTAGCCGATTTTTTTGCGATTCAGTAACACATACTGACGTTTGCCTTCTCGCGCTTCTAATATCTTTTTGTGATAACTCTGTCTTGATTTGTCTTTGAAAAAGCTGGAAAGATTTTGAGCCAGCTCACCACTTTTTTTCTTAAAAACTTCATCATCAACGACAGTGGGATCAAATGCAAGCCTGTAGAAAGGTAACGAAGTTGCCAGCAGAGCCCCATTATCGGAATAAATGTTTCCCCTCGTAGCTTTAAGCTTTCTAAACTTCAACCCTATGTCATCAGCAAGGTCTTTCCACTTTTGTCCTTCCACCTGCTGAATGACAAAAATCCTGTAAACAATAGCCATTGAAAACAGGACAACCAGGATGAAGGACACCCGAACTCTTAGCAATATGGATTTTTTAAATCCCATTAGTCTGTTATCACAATTCTTTTTAAAGGTTTATCAATTTCTTTTAGTCCAATTTTCTTTACTCTTCTGGCAACCTCTGCCTGCTTTCTTTTCAACATGTAGTCAGCATCCAGAGTCGTATAGTCGGCCCGCAGGTCTTCTACTTCTATTTCGAGTTTATCAATCTGCCTGATAGTCTTTTCCGCCTGGTGATTATGCCAGATAGTCACGACTCCCAGAAATGTAATAAAACATGCATGAGGCACGTATTTAATAAATATCCCAGGTCCTAGCAGTTGATCAAGCTTTAAAGTCTTCTCCAACCAACCAAAGAAGCTTTCCCGCTTCTTCTCATTTTTTGAAACTTTAAACTTATTCTTTGCCATTACTCTTTTCTTTCCGCTATTCTAAGCTTTGCGCTACGCGCTCTGTTATTCTTTTTCAGTTCTTCCTCAGAAGCAGTTATTACTTTCTTTCCCACCGGCTCCAAAGGCCTGATCATATTCCCGTAAAAGTCTTTTTCCACCTGACCGTGAAATTTACCTTTTAGGATAAAATTTTTCACCAATCGGTCTTCAAGTGAGTGGTAGGACATCACTACCAGTCGCCCTCCCGGGTTTAATATGTCCGGAATTTGCTCCAGCATCTCTTCCAGCACCTTCAGTTCCTGATTCACCTCAATTCTCAATGCCTGAAAAACCTGAGCAAAGTATTTTGCTGATTTTCCTCTTTGGGCATATTGAGCCAATATCCTTTTCAGATCATCCACAGATTTAAATTCTGCTTTCACCCGCTCTGAGACTATTCTCGCCGCAAGCGTTTTCGCATTTTTTACTTCACCGTAGATACCGAAGATCTTATGCAGTTCCTTTTCGGAGTATTGATTCAATACATCTGCCGCAGTAAGCTCTCCAGACTGATCCATTCTCATATCCAGATCGCCCTGAAACCGGGTAGAAAAACCGCGCTCCGGTTCATCTATCTGATGGGATGAAACGCCCAGGTCTGCTAAAACACCATCAACTTTAGTGACTCCATACAGTTTTAGATACCTCTTTAGGTACCTGAAATTTGCCTGAACAAACGTAAACCGATTGTCAGTTTCGAAGGGCTTGCTATTCGCAACTGCCTCTTCATCCTGGTCAAAAACATACAAATGTCCTTCACCTAGCTGGTCTAATATTTTTTTACTGTGTCCGCCCCCACCAAAAGTGAGGTCAACGTAGATTCCATTTGGGTTAATATTCAGTGCATCAATGCATTCGTCCAGCATTACAGGAATATGGTATTCCTTGCTGTCATCCTGGCTAGTCATCTAAAAATTTTTGAGCCAGTTCCGAATATTCTTCAGAATCTTTGATCAGATATTCGTCATAGACATCAGGGTTCCATATTTCTATTGTACTACCTACTCCCACCACTACTGCTTCTTTCTCCAAACTGGCATGCGCCAACATATTCTTAGGTATTAAAAATCTTCCTGCATTATCTAATTCCACTGTCGCTATACTTCTAAAAAAATTCCTCTTTAATCTTCTCTGCTCCGCATTGAATTCACTTAAGGAAGAAATCTTGCTATGGATCTTCTTGTATTCAAGCATAGGATATACTATCAGGTTTGGTTCAAAACCTTTGCGCAATACCAGTTCGTGCGAAGATACCTCGGGAAGGTTGACCTTGATCTTTGCAGGCAAGACCAACCTTCCTTTAGCATCTAACTTACACTCATATTCGCTTGTAAAAAAAGCCATAGAGCCTTAGAAAATATAAACCACCGTAGCAAAAATATGAAAATATTTGACATTTTCCACCACTTTGCCCCACTTTACAACACATTTCCTAAAACTTAATATTAAAAGTGCGTTTAAAGCGATTTAAGGCATTTTTTAAATTTCGACTGATTTAATTTTTTACAGGATAAATTGAATATTTCTGATACCTAGCAGGTGAATACACTATCAAAAGCTAGAAATTGGCCATTAAGTGTCATAAAGTGGGAACTTTTTGAGAAACCTGGAAAATTGGTGGGAGAATGTGGAGGAAGAATGGATATAACGGTGAAACCAGAGCATACATCGCAGCTTAACGGTACTACCAGAACCGGACGCTTGTTGCTCAATAACATTATTAACCAAAGAAAAAAAGTATGATGCGTAGCGGATGTTATTAAATTAATCGAAGAGGCGTATTTGCACAGACAGGCAATGTTTGTGATAGCTGTATTTCTATATCAATTATTCAACCAACCTGAAACTACCTCAATCAACTCGGATCTTTTATCGGAAAATGAATGGTCAGTATCAACCAAAACATACTGTACATTTTGAATTTGTTCAACCCAACTTCTATTTCGATCATTCTCATCCAAAATCAAAACTTTTTTATTTCCTAATTCTTCCGAATAATGTAATGGGTCGTACTCATCTATATTTTTTTCTAATTCACTAACAAACTCTTTGGCATTGATATTCAACATAAACAAGCCTTTAAGGTAACCTTCCAGCCATATAAATTCTGCTTTCTTAGTCAAGGTCACATTCCAGGGTGAATACATACCAATTTGTTTTACTCTGCGATCCTTTGCTCCGCTTAAGAGTGCCAGTCCACCACCTGTGCTATGTCCGAATAAAATATATGAATCCTGCTTGATTCGATATCGTTTTGAATTTTCAGGCTTGTCAAAAAAATCCATTATTTCTTTTACATCCTGCAGACAATTTGAATACATAAACTTCCCCTGACTACCCCAGGATCCTCTGTAATTGAAATAAATAACATTTCTGCCATTCTTTCTAATTGCCTGCGCCAAATCAAGATTTCTTTCATTGCCTGGTATTCCATGAAGCAGTATAACAGTCTCTTTTTTAGTTTCTCCTGCCGCAAACAGGCCAAAAGCAGCGATAGAGTCATTATCGATTGAAATAAATATCTCCTCACTTGTAGCCCGATAATTACCTTTAACATCTTGAGCAAATGAACCATAATTAATCAACAGAAGAATGGACAGGGGTATAATTAATCGCATTATTTTTTCATGGTTATGATACTGATACCAATTGTTTGATTTAATAGAATCTCATCAAGCCTGCTTACGTTTCCTGACAAAATAATAGATGGAATACAATACAATCAGCAGCAAAGCAATCCATTTCCAAAGTGAATAATTAATCACAGTTTCAGCCTGATTGTTGGCATTTACTTCTTCAATTTTATAGCCCTTCACGCTCTTTTTGGGTAAATATTCGCCACTACTATCTGAATTTTTAGCTATCTGATCGCTACTTGGCAATCCTGCCGCCTTTAACTGCTCACGAATTTCTTTTAACTGATCGCGATAATTTTCAATGCTTTCTGCAGAAATACCGCCAATTTCTTCCATCTCTTTATTCAGAAATTTCTCTAGTTTCCCATTGTTGCAAACATTCAGATTGCAGGACAAACCGACTTTTTCTACTGTTTCTAAAAATTCTGACAACAATTGTTCTTTTACTTCCTCGTCCGGTGTCCAATATGATTTTCTGATCGCTTCATACATTCTCGAGATCATCACCTGGTAAGCATACAAATTACCTGATTCTTCAAATCGCTTAGCTAGATCCAATTCATACTTATCCTTCACGTAAACCTCGTAAAAACCATCCCACTTGTTCTGGTCAACAGCCTCCGGAACTGTTACCTGCCACCCCCATAAATTAGCACTTACCTGACGCACAAAACGACTTCCTGAATAGCCCTCATTCATCATCGCATCAATCCAGGTGGGATTGAGGTAGCGTGTATTCATTTCCTTGCTCAGAAAATATTTCAGCTTTTCGTGCTTCATATCACCTTCATCGGTCAGGTTCGACACTACCACCTCCGGTGAGGCTCCATCAATTGCCCTGATTGCCAGAGCAGTTCCTCCGAGGTATTGGAAAAAGTCATCATTGTCTAAAGCGGCATACAAATGGGTAGTAATACTGTGTAATACCACCTTTGTTCCTGACAGGTTTTGCTTATAGATCGTGAGCAAAAGTGAATCTGCAATTGGTTGATCACCCCAATATTCTTCACTGTATGGAAAATGCATTCGATTGATGAACACATCAGCAACTTCGCTTTCATCTTCCCAACTACCTGAAGCATCTACCGCCGTGTTGGTACCTGTGCCATATACACCGTCTGGTGTGGAAAATGTCCTCACTTTCGAAAGCGCATCAGCTGTTTTCTGATTTATGCCCCTGTCAATCAAAAGCTGATAATTCCTTTGTGTATTTCGCCTTACGTAATTATCAACTTCTTCCTGCTGATTGGCCAGTTTCACAGCTTTGTCCAGTAACAGGACCAATTGAGGGAAAATATCTCTATAGAGACCCGATGGAATGAGCACGATATCGATGCGTGGATGTCCAAGCTCTTTTCGCGGAATTACCTGCAAATCTGATACCTTTCCAAATCCATCGTATAAAGGTTTTATACCCATCAGGCTTAATATCTGAGACTCCATAATCCCTTCGTTTCGGATACACTCTGTCGCCCAGAGATTATACGTCAGCTTATCAGGCATTTCACCATTGTGCTCTTTTTGATATGTTTTTATCAAATCATTGGCTAATCTCTTTCCTTCTTTATACACCTCCGGTGTTGGGACATAATCTGCGTCAAATGCATAAAAGTTCTTGCCTGTCGGAAGAGAATTAGGATTCCGAAGCGGATCGTTTCCCGTGGCAGCCTGAATATACTTCCCGTCTAGTGCGTCAACCAGAGCATTCAGTTCGGACTCGGCACTTCTGATAATCCGATCCCTGATATCCTCTTCATAAGCTTTTCTTTCACCAGCGCTCAACCCACTCCTTTTGGACACAATTGCTTGTACATTTTTTTCTACATACTCCTGCTTAGGGAGCTTTCCGAAAGTATGCAGCCCCAATGGAGAGTGCTGCTCCTGTATTTCTTCGATGTAGTGTTCGATATAATGCAACTGTTCATCGTCGACAATCGTGTCAATTTCCAGATCTGCCAAAACACCATATTGTCTTGCATACTTGTGTATCTCTTTGAATTTCGCCTGCGCCAATCCCGGGCTTTTAGCTTCTGCGATCTCATGCTCGGAGATCAGCCTCTCCAGTTTTTTAAGCTCCGGATTGATGTTGAGTTTGTCGAATGGAGGAGTCATATGATCGATGATGATCGCCCCTGATCGGCGTTTTGCCTGCAAACCTTCTCCCACATCATCTACGATGTAGGGATAGATATTGACCATATCACCGATAAGTGCTTCAGAAGCATCATGCTGATTTAACCCTGTTTCCTTTCCCGGGAGCCATTCCAGTGTACCGTGGGTTCCTAAATGCACCACCGCATCTGCCTGCATACCATATTGCATATAAAGATAAAAAGCAATGTATTGATGATGAGGTGGTACTGAGATATCATGATGCATGATGTCAAGGTCTTGGGACCATCCACGAACTGGCTGAGGTGTCAATAAGATGTTTCCGTATCGAACCGAAGGAATCACCAGGTATTTCTTTGCGTTTTCATCTGTCCATGTCATGATTCCATTTTCCTCTGGCCTGCCCCACTGTGCTTCAATTTCCTCTCTCAAACTGCTGGATAACTTCACATACCATTCTTGATAAAGCTCTATTGGTATCAGCGTAGCATTTCCATATGCTACCAGTTTGTCGATTTCTTTTGGTGCCCAGTCGCCTACATTAATACCGTATGTCGATACATCCTTGAATATTTGATCTTCAGTCAGCAGTTGATCGCCTAAATCATATCCTTCTTTTTTGAGTCGATCCAGGATAGAATGAATGCTGTTGGGAACTACATTCAGGTAACTCGCACCCAGCAGCTCTTTACCGGGAGGATGACTGTAATAGATCACCGCTATCTGCTTTTCATGATTTGGCTTGTTTTGCAGCACGTGCATCTTTTGCACTTTTTTAACCAAGCGTTTGACCTGAAAAACAATGGGCGACTTTACTTTAAATTGCGAAAGTGAGTCTGTGATTTCTCTGCTGGTGGTGACTATTGGCTGGATACTTCCCATTTGCTCAGGCACACTCAATTCATTGGCTCGCCTGTAAACTTTTATGCCTTTATCATTTTCCATCCAACCTTCGGCAGTTTGACTAACCTGAATCATGTTGATGACCGGGATGCCCAACTTTGCGAAGGTCTCTCTATTCAAGTTTGGATTTGATCCCAACCAGGCAGATTGCGCCAATATCACTTCTGGTACTAACTGCCCGCCCTGATTATAAAAAAGAGCCTCTACATCATCCTTCGTTGGAAATCCATAGTAGAACAGGACGTTGAATCCATAATCTTCAAACTGATTGGCATATTCCTGGAAATGGAGTAATTGCTCAGATAGGAAATCACTCCTCCACAGGTTGATCGCAACCCATGGGTTACCTGCCATAAAAGCATCGTAGTTCTCCTTATAAGATTCAAAATCCTTGAATATACTTTTACTCCTGATATTACATAATGCGAAATCAGGAATTTCTATCGGAGATTGCTTTGGAATATCCATTCCCAAAGCACGTTGGCACTGATCTAAGATCATATTAACCAGGTTATTACGTCCGGATTGTTCGTAAAAAGCGAGGGTTTGCTGATCCCACCGAATATTGGTATTAGCACCCAATTCTGCTGCTTCACTTGATCCAACTGCATATACATTAAGCCCGCCTTTTCCTAACTGATTCAATATTGGTAGGATATTTTCGACTTTTGCAGGATTGACTATATCAATGAATACCAGTTGCTGATTTCCGAGAATTTGTAAGTCTAGTCGGTCTAATTCGGAATAATAATATGATTCGATTTTAGCATTGATCTGATAGGTTTTTAGTGCTTGTTCGGCACTCACGATCACACTCTCACCAAGCTGATGGTAATTATCAGGGAGAATTAACGTGATATTAACTTCCTGATCGTCAGCTATTATTAGCTGGCTACTTCCCAGCAAAAGTATAAGTATTAAGAGAATCCTTTTCATCGAATTTGTATTATTTCTGTTTACTTCTCCGGAATGTAAATGACACGCCCATCCTCAAGCTTGTAGGCAGTTCCGAGCTTCACACCTTTCCCTGATTCCGACGTTTCGGTCACTTTTTCGATCTTGATATCTTTGCCTTTCTTCGTAACAATTTGTATCTCACCATTCGGTGAAGTTTTCGTGATGACCAATTCTGAATCCGGATTGAATAAATCAAGAGTACTGTAGGCCATAAAAAGTGCAAAAAACAAGGCGACAATGAACACAATACTTACATCAAACAGGTTCGCCATGCTACTGATTGGATCAGACTCTGTCGAAATTTCGTCTTCTATCAAAGAATGTCTTTTTAGTAAACTCATAATGCTGATCCTTTTAGCTGTTGATTAATTTCTTGGTATTTGCTTCTGCAGTTTCCCATTCTACCAATCGACGTTCACACAAAGATTCGCACTCCAGCAGATCATTTTTCATCCATTCACTTTGTTTGGAATGCATGAGGAATGCTGTTAACCCTGAGGCCATACCCACCACCGTCGTTGTAAAAGCGGTCACCATATTGGCAGACATAATCAGCAGGTCTCCCTGAGACAGAGAGGCCAGCGCAGTACCCATTGGTATCAGCGTGCCTAACAACCCTAAAGAAGGACCAACTTTGACCATCAATCGATTTCCAGCTAATGACTTTTGATAACTCTGAAGCCATTTGCGGAGCTTATAAACAAGATCTAATTCAATCGTCTTATAAGCTGAAGCGGGCGCTTTAAAGTAATTATCACAATCAGTTTCAAAATCCTGAATTCTCCTGAAGTTCTTGCTCCGTCGTTGCTTTAATATGCTTATGAATTTCCCAATCGACACCGCTTGATGTACCAATACCAAAAGCACACCAACAATCACCGGATAGTACAGCAGGTTTGAGATGGCGTGTAAAGCAGATTCTAAAATGTTCATATCGTCAAGGTCTTATTTTTTCTTTCCATAAAAAGCCTCCCAGTGTTAACACCATTAAAGCAGCGAGAAGCAGAATATTTTGTTGATTAATAACAGATGCCAGAGGGATTGTCGCTATCGGTTTCAGGTTTTTCTGAATTTCCAGAACTACAGGTTCTACCATAAAAAACAATGTCAGTAATACACCAGCTTTAAGCGCGTAATCTTGAAATTTGAGAAGGAAATTAAACTGTTTGTGCAATAGTCCAATCAAGCAGATCAGAATAAATGGCACAACAAGCCACGCTACTGTCAATTGGAGGTGGAGATACAGTAAAGCATAAGCAGCAAACGCAATTCCGGCAGCAATCGCAATTTTCAATGATTTCCCAGCACTAAAACCTCCTATGTACAGCAGGAAGTGTGATCCCAGCAGCATAATCAGCAAAAGCTGAATGTTATTTCTCACGTAATCTTCCAGCCATATACAACTAATAGCAAATACCAGAAATACAACACATGCAACAATCCATCGTGTTTTTTTATGCATTGACTCATAAACTACACCAGTTATTCCGTGTAGTCCCAACAATAATGCCTGAAGACCTATAAGTACATGATCTATTGTCATAATTGGTACCGATTACCTTCTGATGATCTCCCAAACTTTTAATGAATCCTACATTGCCTAAGCAAAAAGTCAGTCTTCACATCTGAAACAAGTAATGTAAATCAACAAAATTCACTATACTTTTAACCCGAAAGCAGTGACATTGATAATTTTTGGCAGGTCTCCTGGCTCGTTTAAATTTCTGAGGCCTTCCCGTCGAAACATAGATAATTTCAACAGTGGCAAGTGATTTTTCAGAAATACACTTAAGAACTTACAGTTGCGGGTACAGCTCCGGATTCGCTATCAATCTAAAGCTCACCGGATTCCCATTTTAAGGCTTTCTTTGAATAAAAGAAAGACCACCAAATCAGTACGAAGTTAGCACTTATTCAGGAAATTCCATAGCAGAACATTACCTGATGCGATTGTAATCTGTCAAATAGATCATTTTCACTTTCTGATATTACTTCACTCAATTGAATCAGCATGATGTTTTTATTTTACTTTTCAGCTACTTTTGACAGGTATCTTATAAATGCACTTATAAACACGTGGAAAAAATGAGGCCAATAATGCTTGTTGGAACCGGTTCTGACGTTGGAAAAAGCTGGATCACCACAGGAATCTGTCGATGGCTAAAAAATAATGGTTTCGACCCTGCCCCGTTCAAAGCGCAAAACATGTCTCTCAATAGTTTTTCTACTCCGGACGGACTGGAAATCGGAAGAGCACAGGCGGTTCAGGCAGAAGCTTGCAAATTGGCTCCAGCTGTTGAAATGAACCCAATCCTGTTAAAGCCATCAGCAACTAATATGTCTCAGGTTGTAGTGAAGGGCAAACCGATTGGGAATCAGACAGCTAAAGATTACTTTTCCAACAATAAAAGTGACTTATTCGATGAAGCAAAAAGTGCATTTTATACGTTGAATGAAACTTTTAATCCTATTGTCATGGAAGGTGCCGGAAGCATTAGCGAGGTAAACCTGAAACATCGGGATATTGTAAATATGAGAATGGCACGAGCTGCCAATGCATGCGTTTACCTGATTGGTGATATTGACAAAGGAGGACTATTCGGTAGTGTTTATGGCACACTGGAACTGCTGGAAGACTGGGAACGAAAGTTGATAAAAGGGGTGATCGTCAATAAATTCAGAGGGGACTACACCCTTTTTGAAGAAGGAAGAAAAATGCTTGAAGACCTCACCTCCACCCCTGTTCTTGGTGTGATGCCGTTTGCTTCAGACATTGTAATGGAAGAAGAAGATTCGGTAGCCTTAACTACAAGAAAGACAACAGCTGTTAACAACCGGCTAAATGTGGCTGTAGTGCATCTGCATTACATGTCTAATTACACCGATTTCCAGGCAATGGAACAGGAACCACTGATCAACCTGTACTATACGAGAGACAAAGTGCAACTGGAAAATGCCGATGTGCTGATCATTCCGGGAACGAAAAACACCATTGAAGACCTGGTTGCTTTAAAAGCAGATGGAATCGATGCGACTATCAAGCAGCTATACCAAAAAATTACCGTAATTGGTATTTGCGGTGGCTACCAGATGATGGGACAATGGATTGATGATCCATTTGAAGTGGAAACCAAGAGAGGGAAAGTGGATGGTCTGGCTTTATTTGACGTTACCACAACCCTCACAAAAGAGAAAACTGTTGTACAAAGAGAGTTCAATTTTAAAAATCAATCTGATTCCTGCACAGGCTATGAAATTCACATGGGAGAAACAACATTCCCGAAAGGGAAACACCTGAATTTGGTGAATGGATCGACGGAAGGTTACTTCGATGGCAACAAAAGCTGGGGTACATACTTACATGGCGTTCTTGATAACAAAGTGGTTGTAAATGAGTTGCTACATCTAAAATATCCGAATGCTCAGGCAAAAGATTATCAACAATTCAAGGAAGCGCAGTTTGATAAACTGGCAGATTGGGTTGATCAGCATCTGGACATGGATCAAATCATCAAAAACAGCATAGAAGGATGATCAATGGACACGGCGATGACCGTCATTTATTTACAACAGAAATCAGGCATAACTTTAGTTCAAATGTCTATTATCGCGGTTGCCCTCCGGCGCTTTTAGCAGAAATTTCATCTGCAGTTCAATTGATTGAAAATTATCCTTCTCCAGCTGCGGAAGAACTGAGTGAAGCGGCAGCCAGAAGGTTCCAACTGAATTCTGATCAGTTTTTGTTCACTAATGGCGCTACAGAAGCATTCTATCTGATTGCTCAGCTCTTTACAGGATCGTCCGCTGCAATAGTCGCGCCCACCTTTTCAGAATATGAGGATAGTTGCAAAATTCACGGATTAAACTATCAGTTGACGGACAAAAAATCTATTCAACCTGATCAGTATCAGCTTGTTTTCATCTGCAATCCCAACAACCCCGATGGCAGAATTATCCCTACCGATGAATTGAATGGCTTGATTGAGAAAAATCCTACTACAACGTTTGTCATTGACGAGGCATATATAGAGTTCACAGACAAGATTGATTCTATGGTCACAATGACAGAGCATTTACCTAATCTGATTGTTGTTCGTTCCCTCACCAAGACCTTCACGATTCCGGGATTAAGGCTCGGTTACATAGTCTCATCATCAGAATTCGTCCAAAAGCTAAAAAGTAAAAAGATGCCCTGGAGTGTTAATGGTTTAGCAATACACGCGGGACAGAAGTTATTCCAACGATACGATGACTGGTTTTTTGATGTGAGCGCATTACTTGCCGAAACCAATGCATTCCGGCATGCACTTTCCGGAATAGAATGGCTGGAGTTAATTCCATCACATACCAGTTACTTTCTGGCGAAATTGAAATCCGGAACAGCTTCAGCATTAAAAAACTACCTGGTAGAAAATCACGGTATATTGATCAGAGACGCTACCAATTTCAAACGCTTGCAAGGTGAATACATCCGATTATCCACGCAAAGCATTGATGCCAACAACATGTTGATAAAAGCCCTTAAAGATTGGAAATAGCTTCGTTATACATCCTATTAATCGCTTTCGCGCTTGATACCTTACTCGGTGATCCACGGTGGCTACCTCATCTGATAGTGTTATTTGGAAATGCAATCGCTAAAGGGGAAAAGCTCCTTAATAACGGAAGATACAAATTTCTGAAAGGTATGCTCTTGGTTGTATTGTTGGTTTCATCTTCCTATTTCCTAACCGTGTATTTACTCGCCTTGTTACAGTCGATCAATGGCATACTAGCCGATTCGATCGCGATCATATTGCTTTTCTATTGTATGGCTAACAGAACGCTCATCAAAGAAGGGCAGGCTGTAATCAACGCTTTAAAAACTAAAGGCCTACAAGCCGGCAGAGAGCGATTATCATGGATTGTAGGCAGAGAAACTGCCAAACTTGATGAACAACAGATTCGTATGGCCACCCTGGAAACACTCTCTGAAAACCTCAGTGACGGGATGATTGCACCACTGTTTTATTACTTCATTTTAGGTGTTCCTGGGGCTGTCATGTATAAAATGATCAATACTTTCGACTCAATGATTGGCTACAAATCCGATCGCTACCTGGATTTTGGTAAGTTTGCTGCGAAACTTGACGATGTAGCTAATTTTATCCCGGCAAGACTTACAGCAGTTCTAATGTTACTAGTGACTGGAAAGCTTAATAAGCTATTTTTTGTTTTTCGGGAGGGTAAAAAACACGCCAGTCCAAATGCGGGATATCCAGAAGCTGCACTGGCAGGAATTCTTAATTGTCAGTTTGGTGGCCCTAATTATTATCATGGAAAATTAGTCGACAAACCCTACATTGGCCATAACCCCAGAAAGCTAAACGACGGTGATCTACAAACAGCCACCTATGTCAACTGGGCCAGTAGCATCCTGATGATCGTTATTTATTGCGTGACCATCTTTCTGATCTATGAGTTCATACACTAAGAAATACATCATTACAGGTGCGCCAGGAACCGGGAAAACTACTTTGATCAAAGCATTGGAAAACCAGTACCCGTGCATCCACGAAGCATCGAGAGAGGTAATAGTAGCTGAACAAACCAGGAATGGAGATGGTGTTCCCTGGAAAAATGTATTCAAGTTCGCGGAGTTGGTGTATCAAACTTCAATTGCAGCATTGAACTCAAACCCAAAAGCTATACTGACAGATCGCTCTATTCTCGACCTGATAGCCTATTTGCAAATAGCCGGGGAACCAATCCCACAGGTATTGCAAGAATTTCCATACCATAGCAAATACGAAAAAACAGTATTTTTCGCACCTGCGTGGCAGAACATTTTTCATCAGGATATGCAACGCTTACAAAGTTTTTCCTATTGCCTGGAACTGGAAAAAGCACTTAAACAAAATTACCGGGACAGAGGTTTTGAAATTATGGATCTGCCACGGGAAAGTGTTGAAAATCGGGTTAGCTTTGTTGGCGATCGATTGCGTCGATGATGTCATGCTATCGATCCGTGGAAAACCGTTTCCATCACATAATATTTATGTAGACTTAAAATTCGCACTCTAATCTAATACAAATGAAAATCTATACCAGAAAAGGAGATAAAGGCACGACCGGAGTATTTGGTGGTAAAAGAGAATCTAAAAATGGTGCAAGGATAGAATGTCTCGGCACTTTGGATGAAGTAAATAGCACTATCGGCTTACTACGGGCCAAACTTGGGCCTGAACACGAATGGCAGCAAAACCTACATCGTATTCAAAAAGACTTCATGGATATGATGTCTCATCTGGCCCGTCCTTCAGGTTCGAATAAGGTAAATCAAAATCCCAGACCTGTCGACGGAGCGGAGTTTTGTGAGCAATGGATAGACGAACTGGAAAATGCGTTGAGCAGTCCATCAGATTATTTCTTACTTCCCGGAGGTAACGAGATTTCAGCATTATGTCATGTTTGCAGAACACAAATCAGACGTGGAGAACGATCCTTGGTGAGCCTTGCAGAAGAGGATCCGGAGTGCGTTGAAGAATATATCGCCGCTTACATCAACAGATTATCAGATTTGTTCTTTACGATGGCAAGAGCAGAAATGGATAAACATGGAGTAGCAGAGGAAAAATGGAATCTATTTCTATATAAGCGTAAAAAGAAATCTTAAACTAATCAATTAAACATCATTTTGTTGCTTAAGAGCAGATGTTTCAATAGGATTGATTACAGGCTCTTCATTTCTTAAAGTCAGAAGGAGTTCAGCAATATCCTGGCAGTTGATGATTCGTTCGCGAATTTTTAACTGCCATTTTCCTAAGTCATACTTTACCTTTATCGCGGAATTATCTGCATCAACAACCTGATAGCCCTCTCTTTCCAAAGCACGGCGAGTCCATGTGCTGTGAATATCGTCTCCCAAAACAGATATATTCCCCCTTGAAGCATGCAATACTTTAAAAGACCCGGAATGCTTGTCAAACTGGAATGATTTGCTCTTAAAAACTTGCTCAAACATGCCTGACAAAACCAGGTCCTCCGGCACGCCAGTCCTTAGATCTTCTCCCCTATTCATCAACCAGATAGTATCAGCAGTCTGAAGGGCAAGGTCCAATTCATGAGTAGATAGAAATATAGCTTTATTAGTTTCTTTTGTCAGTTTCTTCAACAGATTGATGATTTCCACGCGATTTGGCAAATCCAAATGAGCTGTAGGTTCATCTAACATGATCAAAGGTGTATCCTGAGCCAGTGCTTTGGCAATCATAACGCGTTGTTTTTCTCCATCGCTCAATTCATTGAAAAACCGATGTTTATAGACTGTTAAATGAACACTCTCCAGAGAACGATCAATTATTTCATGATCTTCGGCCTGTAGTTTTGCGAAGTAATTTGTATAAGGATACCGACCAATCGAAACAATATCCATGACTGTCATAGCGCCTACATTTACTTTATCAGTCAGGACCAAACTCAGCAGCTTTGCATATTGCTGCGGTTTGATTTTCTTAACATCTACCTGGGCTATTGAAGCATCACCATCCAGTGGTTTTTGTAATCCAGCAATGGTTCGCATCAGCGTTGACTTGCCACAACCATTGGGTCCGATCAGGCAGACTAATTCACCGCTATGTACCTCCACGTTGATAGCTTTGGCCAATTCAAGCACCTTGCCTTTCGATCGATAGCCGATCGTTAAGTTTCGGGTTTGCAATACTGGCCATGCAAAATCACCGGATCTGTTCTTTATGGTCGTTGCATCTTCCATCAGAAAGCCCCTTTCATTTTTTTAGTTTTTATGATAATTGCCAGAATAACAGGAGCACCGAAAAGTGCTGTCACAGAGTTGAGTGGTAAGGTGGTTTGTTTTCCAGGTACCTGCGAAACAATGTCACAAACCAACATAATCAAACTTCCGCACATCATTGTGGCAGGTATCAATATTTTATGATTGGAGGTTCGAAACAGTAGTCTCGCCAGGTGCGGTACAGCGACCCCAATAAAAGCAATTGGACCTGTGAATGCAGTGATTGTTCCTGCCATTACACTAGTAATCAATATCAATTTAATCCTCGTTCCCGAAACATTTACACCTACTCCTGCAGCATAGTTTTCACCAAGTAACAGAGCATTCATCTGCTTTGAATACAACAGGGATAAAACTAACATTATGGCAATTATAGGCCCCATCACCTGCAGTTGAGACCAGGCCACTCCCGAAAGACTACCGAAAGTCCAAACCAGAAAGTTTTGAATCAGTTCAGGGTCACTGAAATACTGCAATATGCTCACTACAGCCCCCGTTATAAAACCAAACATAAGGCCTACAATCAAAACTGTGACACTATCCGATAATCTCGCCGAAGCAAACAACACACTTAAAAGTACCAAAAACGAGCCGGCGATCGCAAAGAGCACAAGCCCCCAGCTACCGAGCGTTTCCTGAAAATTTGCCACTACACCTAAAAAAGTTGTGGAAGAAAGCACAAAAACAGCCACTCCCAGACTTGCGCCATGACTAATTCCTAAAACCGAAGGTCCGGCTAAAGGGTTTTTGAAGAGTGTTTGCATTTGCAGGCCTGCTGTAGAAATAGCAGCTCCGGTAAGGATCGCAGTAATCGCTTTTGGTAGCCTGAAATTGAAGAAAATGTATTCCCATGACTTTTTAGCAGGATTTCCGGCAATGACCTGAAACAATTCCTCTATAGAAATCCTGACACTTCCCAGACTTAAATCCAGGACAAACAGAATCGCGATCAATCCGAGACCAAGTAGAACCACCAACCAGGGTTTCAATATGTTGCTTGTTGCAGCAGTCAATTATGATCGATTATTGGAGTTTTTTGTAATAATACAACTCATGTTCAGGCAACAACTCAGGATGAAAAATTTTAATAACATCTTTCAATATAATGTCCGGTCTGGTCATTCCACTTTCCCAATAGTCATTTCCTCCATTTTTGCTTGTCCTCTTATTAAAAGTATATACGTTTCCCTCTCTAAATGACTTAAAGAGCTCATATCGTTCATCTCTGGCCTCCAGTTCTTTCATAGATTGCGCTCTGGGTCCGATCCAGAAATCAGCGTCAATCATATCGTCCAGTACTACCTCAAAACTTAGTGGAAGACTCCCCGTGGCAACTTCATTTTTATACTTATAATCTCCACCTGCATCATTGATCAGTTTGGTAATGTAACTTTCAGCACTTGGCATGTACCAGGTACCCTTAAAGTTATTTCCTGTCATTACGAAAGGTCTGTTTTTAACCTCTTTAGTGGCAGCCAATGCTCTTAAATATTCTCTTTCCACCTCCTTGAATATAGAGTCTGCCATTTGATCTTTATTGAAAAAGGCACCTACCAGCTTTACCCATTCGGCCCTTGCCAACATGTTGTTTTCCATCCATTCAACGTTGTAGGAAACAGCTACACCAGCATCTATCAGTCTGGCATCCTCACTTTTCACATTATCAACTCCTGTTTTCATGACCAAGTCCGGAGATAAATCCAGAAGCACTTCCAAATTACTGTTTTTCAGTGAACCTACCTGACCGACTTCACCTCTGCCAATTTTTTCATAGAGATAGGAACTGTAGATGTAACGATCCTCTGCTACCCCGGTGATTTTATCCAACTCTTGAATCAACCCAACAAATCCTACATGTGGACTTGAAGTGGCAACTACTTTTTCAATGGGAACCGGAATTTTAAATTCAGCCCATTCGGCATCCGGAGCTTTTGTACCTTTGGGATAAAGCAAATAGCTGGCTAAGGTATCCCCTTCTTCCCAGGGATTATAGACGATTACCGTCTTAAATGCTTCATTTACACTTACCGCAAAGTGTTTTGCATATTTCACTTCAGGTATGAAAGCAGGTTCTGATGCTTCAACCGTATTGGTCAAGTTTTCTTTTGACTGATTTTGAGGATTACCACAAGCCGCAATGGCAATTAGCAATATGATCCAAATATGTTTCATCATCTATTTTTAATCAGTAGTTTCGTTACAGGCCAACAGGACCCTTATAAGAAAAGGAAATAAATGAATGAAACGCAGGTATCCCGGCATTGTCTACATTCGAAAACTCCATCCCCTAAGCGTCGAATTATTGAACTAAACAGGCAGGTCTTCTGGCTTGCCAGGTTTTATGCCTTCCCATCCGTCGACCGACTGATAGTGGCGTTCATCTAAAACCCCTCAAAACATTGAGTTCGGCTTACAGCTGCGGGGGCAGCCCCGGAATTATCAACTTTGGTAGATTCACCGGGTTCCCTATTAAGCTTACGCACCATATTCAACTGTAAAAATATACTTTTATGTTGATTCGAATCGGAAATGATCAAATACTTTTGATCTGCGGAGGTAATTGCAACTTAACAAGATAATAGGTTTTCATTTCATCATTCATATTTTTCAAACTCTGGCAGGCGCCAAAATCGAATGTCTCAACCTTGACTAATCTGGATTTTCGACAGCAAAGAATGCAGTTAAAGTTTTATTAAATCATGTCTACATCAATCATTCTTTATGAATAGTTATATATTTGCCTCGCATTCGGTGCTTGGGTTTTATCTCTTTTGAAACCTGAGCTTGAAAGGGAATCTTGTGAGAATCAAGAACTGTCCCCGCAACTGTGAGTTCAGTAAGCTCTGATCACATCGAATTCCACTGTTCGCCTACTGGCGGATGGGAAGGAAGTCAGAGTTGAACAAGTCAGGAGACCTGCCGGATACAAATTTATTTATGCATGCTTCGGGTGAAAGCGGACCATAGTGAATGCGCCTTGTTATAAAGAGAGCAGGTGCTAACTCGTAAACTATTTATTCAAAATGAAAAAGTATTTTTTCTTTGCAGTAGCCCTATGCTATAGTATTGCTGCATATGCTCAGGACACTCTTAAGGTTGTTCAACTAAAGGATGTTGTGATTACCGGCAACAAAGTTGAGACCCCAATTGAAAAATCAGGAAAGACCATTTTCAAATTAGATCGTAAGGAAATTGAATCCAATCGTGGAAAAGACATCACTGACTTACTCAATGAAATTCCCGGTATCCAAATAGATGGTAATTTCGCTACTCCCGGTACAGATATCGGATATAGAGTTCGGGGCGCTCAAAGTGAACAGACTTTGGTGCTGATTGACGGTATTCCGTATAACGATCCATCAGGACTTGCGCAAACTTTCGATCTCCGGTTGCTGGATTTAGAGCAAGTGGAATCAATAGAAGTAGTAAAAGGTGGATTGAGTTCATTATACGGAACCGGAGCTGCGGCAGGTGTTATCAACATTAAACTGAAAGAAGCTACAAAAGAAAGTACTAAAACTACCTTAAGTGCTGATTATGGTAGTTTCAACACTTACAATGCCAATGCAAATGTATCCGGGAAAGCTGATAAACTAACTTACATGGTCAATGGTACCTACAAATCCTCTGATGGATTTTCAGCTGCACGTGATACATTAGGTACAGAAAATTTTGATGATGACGGTATCCAAAGTCTGAATTTCCTGGGACGTCTGGGTTATCAGTTTAGTGATCAGTTTTCCATTGGGTTACTGGCCGGATACGATAGAGTTGAAAGTGGATTTGACGGAGGAGCTTTCAGTGACAATGACTCTGAACTGGATTTGACATTGATAAAATTTGCTATTTCCCCGACTTACAAATGGAATAGAGGAAGTCTTAGAGGTAATTTATCCTATCACAGCAATGAAAGAATTTTTGATTCTCCTAATTTCTTCGATCCAACCACCAGAAGTATCAGTGAATTTAATGGCAATACCTTGCAGGCAGATATCATTTTAGATCAGGTGCTGACTGATGAAATCAAACTGATTGGAGGACTGAATATTCAGAGACCAGTTTGGGAGCCAGAAGATGCCGATAGTGAAAGCTTTACGATGGTGGACCCATATGTTTCTATCATTCACAGCTATCAGAATTTCAACTTCCAGCTGGGTGGTCGATTAAACATCCATAATTTATATGGATCTAATTTCATCTGGAATGTCAACCCAAGTTATGTATTAGATTTTGGCGACAGCAAACTTAAGTTACTGGGATCCTTTGCAACAGCATTTCTTTCACCATCTCTTAATCAATTGTATGCTGGAGATTTTGGATTCCTTGCAGCCGATGCTGGTAATCCTGATCTTAATCCACAGGAGTCAGAGACTACCGAGGTTGGATTCGAATGGTTGTCAGATAACAAATTCCAATTTGGAGCAGCTTACTTTTACAGAAAAGACAGAAACAGGATTGATTTTGTATTTAACGATGACTTTACAATTGGTACATATGTGAACGTAGACGGCGAAACTGAAGTTGATGGTTTAGAATTGAATGCGAGCTATGCCTTCAGCTCCCAATTCACAATTGCAGGACATTACACTTACACCAACTCCCTTACTGAAGATGTTATTTTAAGAAGAGTTCCTGACAATAAGTTTGGTTTTACATTTACTGCAATTCCTGTTGAAAATATGTTAGTAAAAGTGACGCAACTTCACGTAGGTGAAGTACCTGAAAACAGTACGGTCATACTCGACTCCTATAATTTGATTGATACGTTTGTTTCTTATCAATTTGGCGATTTGACAGTGTCAGGATCTATAAACAATATTTTTGATGCAGACTATACCGATCGGTTTGGCTGGACGGCTGTTGGAAGAAATTTCAATTTAGGATTAAGATATAGCTTCTAATTAGCATAAGGAAGTTCTTTCTTTTGAAAACTGCGATGTATGCTGGTCATGCATTGCAGTTTTTTTATGTAGTAATTATCAGATTAGCAATCAAAAACCAGATCAGGTTAACAGAACTCCGTAAATTAACATCCGGGATTAAATAGAGATGAATGAACAAGACCTGTGAAAAAATGCTTGCTACCATGTCGATGATCTGCCAAAAATTGCACCAAGTGGCCTGGACTGACGACTTTGAGTATCAATGCTGGGCTTACCTGACAGGAGATCAAAACCTGCCTTTGTATGAAGATAATCAACCGGACGACACGTCATTATTCATCTACTTCGATTTTTTAAAAGCTTCGGCCGAAAGCATAAGCGGGTGGGTAAACGATGTTACCTATTTCGAAATGGATCGATGGCTGATACTATACCAGCACTGGAAATCACGCAATCCCTAAAACCACATTCATTACTGATAATGTTTTTTATTTAGAAATTTTTAGTCAATACTTGGGGGTAATCATTTTCAAATCAATCAGGAAGGTAAAGAATTGTTTTACCATAAAATTCAATTGATATGAAAAATCAAGCAAAGACTTACCCTCTCATCAACAGCCAGCAATTTCTTATTTTCAAGAGAATCAGCCTATTCCTGATGCTGTTTTTTATCTTTTCACATGGTGCAACAGCAACATTAAAAAATGAGAAAGACTACTTGTCCGCTGACGCAACTATTAAAATAAAAGGAAAAGTAACATCTGATGATGAGGCCATGCCTGGTGTGAACGTTTATTTGAAGGACACACAAATCGGTACGCTGACTGATAAGAACGGTGAATTTTCCTTCCAGCAAGAATTAAAAACCGGAGATGTCCTTGTTTTTAGCTTTCTGGGTTATGAAACCTTTGAATATACGATTACAGCAGATACGCCAGATTATATTTCGATTTCCATGGAAATTAAGTCCATCATCATAACAGGAGCTCTTACAGAAGACAATCAACCCAAGGGAATCCGCAAGGTACTGGCAAAAGTCAAAGCGATTTTTTAGTCAATACCTTAACTGTCACGTTGAACCAAAACTATCTCAAGGTTACATTACAGACGGCCCGAAGCAAGCTTCGGGCCTTACAAACATCTAAACTACCATCGATTGATGAAAAACATTTTGCTTTCTCTATTTCTGATGTTAGTACTTACAGAAGTTTATTCTCAGGATCAGGTAAAACAGGCAAAATCATACAGAAAGGCGGATAGCATTGCAGGCCTTTACCCCGGACATTCATTGTATAACCTTCCTGAACTGGCTCATAAACTAACAGGAGATTTGACCAATGAGCGCGATCAAATCAGAGCTATCTACACCTGGGTAAGCACCAATATTTCCAATGATTTCGATACATACGTTCGAAACAAAATCAAGAGACAGAAGTACAGAAACAATCGGCAAAAACTGACGGAATGGAACAGTAAGATTAGCAAAGTAATTTTTAAAAACCTGCTGACAGAACACAAAAGTATCTGTTCCGGTTATTCCTATCTACTCGATGAGTTGGCAAAACATGCCGGACTCAACAGTAAAATCATCAATGGTTATGGTAAAAACAGCGAAAAAGAAATATTAATCGAGGGCAATCCAAATCATTCATGGAATGCAGTTGAAATAGAAGGAAAGTGGTTTTTGATCGATGCTACCTGGTCCAGTGGATTGTATAAAGTTGGAGAAAGGAAATTCGTGAACAACTTCAGCGATACTTACTTTCTGGTAAATCCAGAGTTGTTTATTTTAACCCGCATTATTCATGAAAGCCATTTTGTAGTTTCATCATGGCTTTCAGATCACGTAGATT
>JBCBHL010000043.1:0-28649 GCA_038525605.1 Bacteroidota bacterium | reverse complement strand
TTAATTTCAGGCTTCAATCAGCCTGTTACCAAAGAACAATATCTGAAAAACTTCAATAATGGCATGCTGGCAGAAAATACACATCATCTGAACTTACTTGCTCGACATTCAGTATTTCTGAAAGCATGCCATTATTGAAGTTTTTCAGATATTGTTCTTTGGTAACAGGCTGATTGAAGCCTGAAATTAAGGTAGCTCCTTCGTCGGCATGCATGATGTACCACATTTCAGTCTTCCCATATGAATTATGCCGTTTCCTGGCCAACTCATCATTTGGATGTACCTGTATGGATAAGTCGGCGTTCGCATCGATAAATTTGATCAATAGCGGAAATTCATTTCCAAATTGCTCAAAAACCTTTTTGCCAACCAGCTCACCTTTGTACTGATCTATCAAATTTTTTAAGTCTAATCCAGCTAAATCACCACTAGAGACAATCGAAATATCTCCTTCTACCCCGGAAATCTCCCAGGTTTCTCCGCAGTTTGATAAATCACCATAATCTTTCCCTAAGACAGACATGATTTTATCACCTCCCCAGATCTTTTCTTTGTATATCGTTTTAAATTTTAATGGATAAAGACTCATTGTATTTATTTTTTACCGGCGTAAAATTAGGTAATTCTATCAGATAATATGCTTTTGATTCGATGAAGTAACAGAATAAAAGTGCCAGTTTCAGCTGATATCGATAGGTGCTTATTCACTCAGGCGTAAAACCTTATGAATATCAATTCACCAAATTTCATAGGTATTGTTTATTATTGTTAAAACGTCTGATAACAAAACTTATGAATCACAAAACCATCGGAGATTCCGGCGAAGCGCAGGCATTGAAGTACCTTGTTAAAAACAACTATGAAGTTCTTGAAAGAAACTTCAGACATCGGCGAGGGGAAATTGATATCATCTGCTTAAAGAGCAACACACTTATTTTCATCGAAGTAAAGAAAAGGAAAAACATTGCATATGGCTATCCTGAGGAATTCGTTTCGAAGGCTCAGGAAAAGATGATTATGGATACTGCCGATCATTACATTTACGCGATCAACTGGCAGAAGAACATTCGTTATGACATCATCTCTATTACCGGTGAAGAACTGTATCATATTAAAGATGCCTTTTATTAAAGAATATCACGACAGGTTTAGTACAGGTGTTCTGATTTTAATCACCAGTCAATTTTGGAAATTAACGCATAATTATGAATTCATATCTAATAAAATCATACCGAATTCGACCTGGCTTAAAATTGAAAATCACTGAATAAACAACTAAACGTGATAGTGTTTACTATACAATGAAATTTGGTCGTAATTAGTTTCAATCGTCAATTACCACTAAATTGAAATCTAATGGAAGAATTAACGACGCATATCAATAGTTATTTCGGCCTTAAGAAAGAATCTGTCGGGAAGATTGAAGAGCTTTTTAAGGAGGAAATTATCTCTAAAGGTACACTTCACACCCGACAAAGCCAGTACAATTCAAGTCTTAGTTTTATCAAACGAGGTTTTATGAGAATTTCGGCACTTAGCGACGGAAGGGAAATCACCCAATGGGTTGCTGCGGAAGGAGAGTTTGTTACCGATCTGTCTGGGTTGGTATTTGGGCAGCCAGCCCGATGGAATATCCAGGCTATTACAGACTGTGAATTGTTTACCATCCATGCTTCGGATTATAGGAAGATTAATGAGGTTTTGCCTGAATGGGCTCAACTTGAGAAGGCTTTTCTGGCCAAATGTTTTGCCACACTCGAAGACCGGGTTTTTTCTTTTCTTTCGATGTCTGCTGAAGAGCGGTATCACAAAATGTTAACAGAAAAGGCTGACTTATTTAATCAGATTCCTCTGCAATATATCGCCTCTATGTTAGGAATGACGCCAGAAACTTTTAGCAGAATCAGGAAAAAGTTAAGTTCTTGATATTTATCAAGTGGACATTTCGGAATGATATCGAGATTTGCCATATCGAAATAATGAAGTAACTATGGCGTTTGAAATAATCACAAAAATCAAGATCAATGCATCTGCTGAAAGAATTTGGGAGGTGTTTGCAGCTTTTGATCAATATAGAGATTGGAATCCTTTCATGAAATCCATTGAAGGAGAAGTTGTACCAGGGAAGCAAATTTTTGTAACTGTTGAGGGAATGTCTTTCAAGCCAACAGTATTGGAATTTGAAAAGCATAAGAAATTAGTATGGAGGGGGACTTTACTTCACTCAGCTCTGTTTTCAGGGACACATGCGTTCGAAATTGAGCCTCTCCGTGACAACAGCTGTATTTTTCATCATACGGAGCGATTTGGAGGAATCCTTTTGCTATTGTTGAAAAGAAAACTAACTAATGAAACTATTCCCGGATTTGAAAGTATGAATGAAGCTTTGAAGCAGTTAGCTGAATCGTAAAAGAGATAGAAGAGTAGTATTGTCGGATTTATTGATCAATACTCTTCTCTGTAGGTTTTGCCTATTGAAAACCTATTATTTGATCAGCGATGTTTGATTATGTGTATCAGAAAAAATGCGCTTTAGGTAAATTGATGAGTGTTGATTTTATTAACTCAACGAAACGGGCATCATGTCGCCAGCGGCTCTTTTTCTTAAAACATTGAGATCCACAGAAATCTTATATTTCATTTTCAGGTATCTCGCTATTACCTCCAACTTTTTACCTTTAGCAAGGTAGTGTTTGGTAGTTTTGTTAATGATACAAGTCATACTTGGTGTGTTCATATTATAGCTGTTTAATCTGTTCGTACTATGTAAACTAACAAAATTAGAACTGAGTTCCTACCACTACCGTTTCTTTTATAACGTTTGTATTGCCATTATTATCATATAATTCAAAAAGTACTATGTAATATCCAACTTTTACAATGTTCCCATTTTCGTTTAAACCATCCCATCTGAAAAATCCCTTTGCTGACAGCAGTTCACCATTGGCGATTTCTTTTATAAACTGTCCATTCGCATTGTAGATCGAAACATTGGCGAAGCTACCTACATTATCCAATTCATAATTGATGGTAGTAAATGCCTGATTTGAGTTACCGCCTGTTCCATCGGGAACAAAAACTTTTGGAGAAATGGAAACGATTGATTCAGGAATAATGCTCAGCAGGATCTGAGAATTTTGTTCGCCGGGAGTTGCAAAACCTGCCCCGCTGGCTGCTGATTTCCAGTTTTCAGGGTTGTTTGATTCGGAAGTGAAACTGATGCGTTCCAGCGAAACGCCATCGTCATCATCGAGCAAAGAGGATTGCAGGTCATCGACATAGTCGAATTGTTCTATCAGGTTTCCATCGGGGTCAACCAATACCACAGTGCCTTCACTATCAGGAAAAGTTGGCAGATCATCAATTTCGATGATAAACTCACTGCTGTTGTTCGGGTAATCTGATGTGGTAATGCCTTTGTCCTCGGTAAATGCCAGGTATCCGGATGGAGGTATGATCAGATTCTCTTCTGTGATTAGCCTTGAAATGCCTGATTCAGTAAAGTCATCGTTTCCTATTGCCCAGCCATTCAGGTTGATGAATTTTTCTGAGTTGTTGTGGATTTCCACAAAATCCACACCACCACTTCTGGGATTGAAAAGGATTTCACTTAGCAGCAGGTCACCACTCAGACCTGGCTCTGCCAGCACAAAGGTTACCTCATTAGCCTGACTGGTGTTTCCTGAACAATCTGAAAAACCGGACAAGGAGATACTATATTCTACTCTGGGTTCTATGTTGGTAACGCTGGAGATTCTGGCTTTGCTGCCTCTTTCATTGATGATGGTGAAGTTTTCCAGTGTTAACTCAGGAGAGGTGGAAACCTGGATTTCACCACCGTCGAGAATTAGTTTTTCATCAAAAATCAGCTCGATACTCTGAGAATTAATCGCAAATGCATTGAGTAGTTCAGGTCCACGAAGATCGGGATTAGCAGCAGTCACCGAATTTACTGCTCCTGGTGTTCCGCCAACATCTTCGGAAGCAGCGGTCCAGTTGTTTTCCTCACCACAGAAATTTGAAACATCTACCATTTCCAAAGACCTCCCTCCATCGAAAAGCGGATCATTGTACCAGTCGTCTGAGTAGATCACGCTAAAAATTTCATTTGCTCCTACGTTAAGCGCTAGTTTTTCGCCACCGTTATTGAGCGATAACCAACCTGAAACGCCGATCACTTTGACATTGTCTGCAAAAAGATCTACTGAAGAAGTAGGTGTGAGTGTCAGATATTCGCCGGGAAGAATGATGCCCGCAGGTAAGGGGGTGTTGCCCGTCGCATCGGAAAGAACCACTTCTCCGAGGTTGATCAGTTCATCTGAGGCGTTGAAGATTTCCAGATATTCTGTGATAGGCAGACCTTGCGAAGGTTCCGGGTCGGCCATGATTTCAGTGATGATTAGTTCTCCGAAAGCAGGTGTTTTCCCCTGTCCGAACGACAACTGATTATTCAGTAGCGGATTCCCTGAGCAATCGCTAACGTTTTCTATGGTTAACTCATAAATAATTCCTTCGCTGAACACCGCATCAATCACAACACTTTGTCTATCGGTACCAGGAGCGATTTCGCCAACAGCTACAGAGGGATTAAAGCTGTAAGTCCCGAGTCTGAGCGCAGCAGTATCCATCGGTTCGTTAAAGAAGATGATCAGGTTTTCCTCCGTTAAATTGAAAGTAACAATTTCAGGTGCTTCAGTATCTGGAGTATTATCGAATACTGAGTTGACTGCTCCTGGCGTACCGCCATCTGAGGCATTAGATGCTGTCCAGTTGGCCTCAATGTTGCAAGCCTCCAATAATGAAATCCTTTCCAGTGAAAACCCACCGTCGTCTTTTTCAGTGTCATTGTACCAGTCGGAGGAGTAATCTACTACGTCCAAGGTAACATCATTGCTGTTGCGAATGCTTAAACTATCACCACTATTGCCCAATGAAGGGAAGCTGGAAACACCTAACACTGATATGTTAGATGGAAAAAGATCTACTGAATTCGTTGTGGTCAATACCAGGTAATTACCTGCCTCAATCGTAGCGGGTCCAACAGTCGTTTCACCGGATCGGTCTGCTAAAATCAGCCCATCTATGGTGAGTAATTTGTTGGATTTGTTGTGAAGCTCTAAATATTCAGCAATAGGCTGTCCCTGGCTTGGTTCGGGGTCTGCCATGATCTCCGTAATGATTAAATCTCCCGGTTCCGGGACCTCTCCTTTGCCAACTGAAAACAGATTATCCACTAAAGCATTTCCACTGCAATCGCTCAGACCAGTCAAGGTAATTTCATAGATCACACCGGTTTGAAAAGCCCCGGAAATATTTATGGTCAGCCGATCTTGCGTAGGAGTAACCGAAGTGATACTGACCTCTGGCTGGCTGGAAATCGCTGATACCAGAAAAGTGGCAGTATCCATTGGTTCGTTAAAATTAATCACCAGGTCATTTCCATCGAAGGTGAAAGTGCTTATCGCCGGATTTGTTTCGTCGGGTGAATTATCAAACACTGAGTTAACCTCTCCCGGTGTACCACCATTTGTAGCATCAGATGCAGTCCAATTGGCAACAATGTTACAAGCTTCCAACAGTGAAATCCTTTCTAAAGAGTAGCCGCCATCGTCCTTTTCAGAATCATTATACCAGGAAGACTCATAGACGACCTGATCGACTAATTGATCATTTACATTGACTATCGACAGGCTGTCACCTGTATTTCCCAGTGACGGGAAGCCTGAAATTCCTAAAACATTTTCATTGAATTCTGTTGCTGCCGTTGTATTGGTAATGGTCAGATAAGTCTGTGCGGCAAGCTCAAAATTTGGTAATGAAATCACACTGGATGCATCGGAGAAAACGATGGTTGACAAATCAAAAGCCTTGTCGGAGGCATTGAATATTTCAATATATTCTGCATCCGGCAGTCCTACCGATGGCGTAGGATCGGCCATGATTTCCGTAATGAGGATATCACCGGATTGGGGAATCTCTGGTGCAACGAACTGAAAAGTGATCGCAGTATCTGCCAGAATATTTCCCGACAAGTCTTCTACTCTTTCAATAGAAAGGTTATAACTCTGCTGATCCACCAGGTTTTGCTCGAAGGTAATTGCTACGATGGAGTCTTCTTCAAATTCGATGGCATTGACAGGGTTGAGTTCATTGCCAACCAAACGATAGTGGTTGAAAGCTGTGGCTGATACTTCCTCTACTTTTTCCGAGAACCTAATCGTGAGTTCATTGAACAGACCAGTTGTAATTTCGGCAACCTTCGGTGAGTTAGTGTCAACCTTGAATTGAGTTTCACTATTGGGTATTTGATTATCGAATATATCTAGGAGACCTTGCCAGCTAATTGTTAACTTAGTATCTGGTGTGACTGGTTCTCCAAATATCAACCGGATCACTTCCGGTTCGTCAATGTCTTTTGATACGATCAATGGCTGGGACATATCGCCCACAATGGTGAAGTTTTCCATCGATGGGCTATTGACTTCAACATCAAAAATCAGGGCAATGGTATTGTCATTGATGATATCGGTAGTATTGAAAAGATCGTCGAAAAGAATCTCGAAACTACTGATTGACAGAGGATTACCATTGGTTGCTACAATCTGATCTGACAGCAGAATTTCACCTGTTTGTTGATCATTTAGCTTTTCGGAGAAGTTAACAGAAACTTGATTTTCTGTGATCGCGGTAACAGAACCGATTGCGGGAAGTGCTGAGACAGTGTAATTCTCGGGGTTTGTGAGCGGTTCTAAAGCCATTGGTTTGGAAAAACCTATCAATAACGTATCGGGAGTAATAAATTGTAGCAGGTTCACCTCCGGATTCAGAGTATTGAATGATCTGGTAATAGGTTCGGTAATTTGATTTCCGTTTCTGTCGCTGATATTTGAAATGGTAATCGTTTGGTCGTTAGATTCCTGTAAAGGAGCAGATAAAACCAATGTCAATCGGGAACTGTCACCGTTTTTAAACAATACTGATTGTGGGTTTGTACCACCCAGTTGATAATTTCCGACCGAAAGTGCGGAGAGGTTTTCCAATGGCTCTGAAAAATCAAGCATAATAGAATCCAGTGCCAACTGAATAACCGAATCCAGTCGCGGAGGAAGCGGGTCATAAGTGAAATTTAGCCTTCTGTTGGTAGCAGATGAAGAGGAGTTTCCAAAAGGATCTTCTACATTCCTCACGGTAATTTCCTGTTCCACTTCTTTTTCGAACGGTTCTCTGAAGTAGGCAATTACATTACTTTGATCTTCCTGAATGCGTACACTATCAGGGAAAATATCCTCATTTAATTCATAGTGACTTACTATCTCTGCTGATGCCTCGTTTACAATTTCAGTAAAAACGACCAGTAACTGAGTGGAGTCTACAGCCGCCACACTGTCGAGTGAGGGAGCTCTGGTATCGTATGTAAATAGAAACTCTGGCGTGGATATCAGTTCATCACTGCTGTTTAGAATATTACTGATAAATAATGACCTTTCGCTGTTTTCCCGGATGTTGTCGTCGAAAGCCAGGTGCACCAGTGCAGTGTTTTGTTCGTCCAGTGCCGCATTGACCGGGTTGTCAAGTTCTTCCAGATTATAATTGTCAATCGATTCGGCGCTACTTTTTGCAAGTGACTGATTGAAATACACATCAATGATGTTAGGTGCAATCACCGCTACCGAGTCGACGGATTGTTCATACTGAAACTGTATTGAAGCATTGGTAATGGCATTTCCCAGTGTATCGGCGATATTAGAAACCGATAAAGTGTAAATAGTGCCAACCTGGAGGTCACTGCTGAAATCGATGAAAACCCTGTTTGGGAATTCATCAACAAGTTGTGTGAAACTGGCTTCTCCCAAGTCATTATCAGCAACGTAATTGGCTTCTGTTTCGGCAATTTCTTCGTTAAGCGGTTCGGAAAAAATCAGAATGATATCATCAAAGGAACTGATAATAACCGATGATACTTCCGGAGGTTGGATATCATAATAAAATTCAAAACTATTGGCTTCAGAATTACCTGAGCAGTCTTCAATATCCTGATAATTCAGCGTGTAAAAAGTTTCAGATACAAGTGACGTTCCCAGCTTAATAGCAACTTGGCCAAAACTTTCATCAATTGTGGAAACAGCTTCAATGGTATTGCCTGCGAGAGAAAAGTTATTGGTAGTAATACCACCCAGTTCAATGGTTTCATTGAAAGAGATGAGCAGGGAATCACTTGCTATCACCGTTATTAGACTTACCTGCGGTGCTGTAAGATCCGGCGATATATCAAATACTGAATTTTGCGTGCCCGGGGTTCCACCCGAAGGGTCATTTGAAGCAATCCAGTTAAAAGATCCGCTGCACGGCAGGTTAGGGTTGATTAGCTCAAGGCTAAAACCTCCGTCTGCTTTTTCTTCATCTCCGTACCACGAAACGTCGTACCGAAGCGAATCTATTTGATTTCCGAAATTGTCTTTTAAAACCAGATCTCGACCTGAGTTCGTCAGGCCAGGAAAAGAAGTGACACCAGCCACATCTCCAAAGGAGGTGTAATCATCCACGTTTCCGGTACCAGTGAGAATCAAGTAAGCACCAGGTGCAAGTGTGACGTCCGGTAGAGTTCCTCCCGAAAACTGGAAATCCTCCAGATTGATATGACTCGATGTGTTATTAAATATTTCAGTGAATTCTGAAGCAGGCAAACCTATCATGGGAGTCGGGTCCGCAAAGATTTCGTTGATCAAAATGTCGCCGGGGTTGGTAGGTTTAGAGATTTCAAAATCGCTACTGGTCGCTGACAGTGTTGAATTTAGCAACCTGTTTGAGATATTTGAAACCGTCAGTTGGTAATCGTTATTGACCAGGTTGTCGAAAGTGAGGATTACCTGATTCGGAATGTCTTTGCTGTAGGTAATCTCAGTAGGATTACCGATGGAAAAATTTACTTCATAGTTAGAGGTATTTCTGGCAGAAGTGCTATCAATCTCCTGGTTGAATACCAGCGTAATTTCTGAATCACCAGTTACAGAAGTGCTGCTCAACTCGATCGATAAGTATTCGAATTGAGTACTGAGACCGTTTGCTGTTAATGAGTTGTCGGAGTTTTGAACCCCGTTGACGGTGATGGTGGCAGTTCCGTTTTGAAGTGAAGTAGCAAAAGTGAGACTTGCTGTAGAATCATTGAGGAGGGCGACACTTTGCGGATTACCTAAATCTGTCAAGTCATAGTTTGAGACATCCGTAGCAGTTGTCGGGTCCAGGTTTTTATTGAACACTACGCTTATGGTCGTTGAAGAGGTAGCGAAAGCAGTATCAATAAGTATCGGAATGATAAACTCAAAATTTGGCGAAACACCATTGAAGGTGCTATTGCCAATTTCATTTCTCAGATTAGAGACGGTGACATTATACAAAAGAGATTCCTGAAGTTCAGTAGCTATTGTCAGCTCTACTAAATCTGTATTAACAGCATCACGTGTCGCTGAAAGGGGCTGTCCGATGGATTGGTTGATGTTATAATTGGCAGTGTTTTCTGCAATAGTTTTATCTACTGCCTGATTAAAATCAAGTCTGACTGTCGTTTCAGAGATGGTGACGACATTCTCAATGATCAAATTCAAATAATCAAATGTCTTGTCTATTCCAGTAGTGATGGGAGTTGCCGTCAGGGCATCCTCAATATTATTAACAGACAAATTAAAACTGTTGTCTGTAAGAGGTTCATTTGTGGTAATGACAAAATCCGAATTGCTGCCACCATCTTTTGTGATTCCTGAAATCGTGATGTCGTTATCCAGTTCATAATTTGACGTGTTCGTGGCAGATACTTCGGTCACATCCTGATTGTATCTCACAATTACCTCGTTTTCAGATGACGCAAAAACTTTATCAATTTCCAAAGGTTTAGTTATTAATACATTGTCAAAGAAAAAAGAAGTTGATCTGGTCGATGTGTAGTCTGCCAGAAAACCGAAGTAGGTCGTTGTGGTGTAGGTAAGGTCTGTCACTGTGCCTGCCAGCGTTTCTCCTCCATTGTCCACATTTTGATACAAGGACCATTCGCCAGTAGTACTCCTTGTTACCCTTACATTAACATTTACAGGATCGATATCAACCAGGTCATCAGCACCGTCGATAATCTTCGTGGAAGAGGTTCCGTCCTGTCTGTACAGGCTGATTTCATCCGAGGAATTACCAATCAAAACGTAATAACCATTTAGGCTGCCTTGTAAATCCTCCTGATCAGATACCAGGTAAATAAATGCTCTGTTACTTCCCGATGGATTGAAATCCAGGGTGACGTCAAACTGCCAGGTGGTATTGTTGAGAAAGGCATTGGTGGTGGCCAGATGTGCTTCACCAGTATCCATTGTGTCTAATCTCAGTACTTCGCTGTCTACGATAAATCCGTCGTTATTCCCTGTCCATGTAGGGTTGTTTGTAAAATCATTATCGGAAAAATTGTCTGAAACCTGACCAAAAGCCCCTGAAACTGACCACAGGATTAAGAAAAGTATCGAATTATATCTTAAAATCATCGATAGTATGTTTATCAAGATTTAAATATAGTAATTTTATGTCCCCAAAAATGATTGAAGGGTTTAAATAAAAATGAACATTTATCCCTTTATCAGTTTTAATACATAGTAAATAAATAGTTGAAAAAATGAAACTAGCAGTTGTCGGCGCTACCGGACTTGTAGGTGGCGAGATTTTGAAAGTGATGGAAGAAAGAGACTTCCCTTTTTCTGAACTTCTAATGGTCGCTTCTCAGCGATCTGCAGGAAAGAAGAAATCCTACAAAGGAAAGGAATACACGATCATAAGCATGGAAGACGCTGTGAAACAGAAACCTGATGTGGCTATTTTTTCAGCAGGAGGAGGAACTTCACTGGAGTGGGCTCCCAGATTTCAGGAAGCTGGAACCATCGTAATTGATAACTCTTCAGCATGGAGAATGAGTCCTAAGCATAAGCTGATTGTACCGGAAATCAATGCGAATATTTTAAGAATTGATGACAGGATAATCGCCAACCCCAATTGCTCCACGATCCAGATGGTGCTGGCACTGGCGCCTTTGCACAAGAAGTATGGCATTAAAAGAATAGTGGTCTCTACTTATCAGTCCGTAACTGGTACAGGAAAAGATGCTGTCGACCAGATGATGGATGAAAGAAATGGAGCGGCAGGCAATAAAGTATATCCACACAAAATTGACATGAATGTGCTCCCGCATATCGATGTATTCCAGGAAAACGGATATACAAAAGAGGAGATGAAAATGGTGAATGAAACGAAGAAAATTCTTCAGGATGATAACATTCAGGTCACTGCCACCTGCGTTAGAATTCCGACTATGGGTGGACATTCGGAAGCGGTGAATGTTGAGTTTGAGAATGATTTTGTGTTGGAGGAGGTAGAAAACATCCTCAGTAAAACGGATGGAATCATTGTTCAGGATGATCCTGCGAATAACGTCTACCCCATGCCATTGACTGCTCACAACAAAGATGAAGTATTTGTTGGTAGGCTGAGAAGAGATGATACTCAACCAAATACGCTGAATATGTGGATTGTAGCGGATAACCTCAGAAAAGGTGCAGCCACTAATGCCGTGCAGATAGCCGAATATATGGTGGAACACAGTTTGGTGTTTTAAAGGAAGAGACAAATGATCTAACGACAAAAGGGCCGTCTCAAAAGACGTGTATTGCGAGGAAACGAAGCAATCTCAACCGTAAAATGTTTGTTTAAGCGAAATTGAGATAGCCGCACTTAGTTCGCTATGATGAACCTTACACTTTTGAGACATCTCCTTTCCTTTTTAAGTTAAATCTGAGAGTGGATGAACATTACTGACATGGTTTCAGAACAGGTACAGAAGTTTATCAGAGACAATGAAAATGCTGACGTCTCAAAACTTTTGTTATCTGGTAAATCGGTTGGTAATCTTCCGATTTCGTGGGTGGTGGATCAGATCAGGGCAAGAAAAAAGGCCAAAGCAAAACTTCCCTCCTGGTACGAGCGATCAGGTGTTGTCTTTCCGCCGATGCTTTCTATAGAGCAGTCTTCCTCTGAAATCACAGGCAGTTATAAATCGGAAATTGCAACAGGAAAACGGCTAATCGACCTCACCGGAGGAATGGGGATTGACAGCTCTTTTTTTGCGCGAAAGTGTGAAGAGGTATGCTATGTGGAAAGGCACAAAGATCTAGTGGAAATCTTCGAACACAATTGTGAGGCACTTGGTATCAAAAATATTGATTGCGTAAATGGCGATGGCATTGCTGTTATTGAAAATGCAGATGAAGATTATTACGATGTAATTTACCTCGATCCGGCCCGAAGGGGGAAGGACAACCAGAAGGTTTTTGCGATTGCTGATTGTGAGCCTGATGTGGTAAAATTACAGAAGCTTTTTCAGCAGAAAGCCCATAAAACCCTGATCAAGCTTTCGCCAATGCTGGACATTTCACATACGTTGAGCCATCTCCGGAATGTGAAAGAGGTTTATGTAATCGCCGTTGACAATGAGTGTAAAGAATTACTGTTTTTAATTGAGCGGGATCTTGATGGGCAGCCGGTCATTAAAACAGTCAATATCGAATCATCAGCTATTCAAAAGCTGGATTTCAGTCAACCGGAAGAGCAGTCGGCAGACTTAAAAATCGGGAACATTGGCAAGTTTCTTTACGAACCAAATGTTGCTTTGTTGAAAGCAGGGGCCTTTAAGTTACCGACAAGCCGTTACGGTATTTACAAACTTGATGAGCATACGCATTTATACAGTGCAGACATCTTAGTCCCTGATTTTCCCGGCAAGGTATATGAAGTCGATCAATATTTTCAACCGAATAAAAAACTGATTAAAAAGCACCTGGCCCATAAAAAAGTCAGTGTGAAAACACGGAATTTTCCGGAAAGTGTTTCTGCTATCAGGAAGAAATACAATTTGAAAGACGGGAATGATGCTTATGTTTTCTTCTGTCAGGCAGAAGGAAAATACACAGTTGTTGAATGTCGGAAGGCAGGAGAGGACAACTATTGAAAAGCTTTGCATTTTTAAAAACCAATCAACTCCGTAATTGCATCTTGAAATGATGATTTACTACGTAGAATGAATAGCTATTTTTCTTCATTGAATTTCCAGTATTTGCGGGCTAGCCTGTCATTTTTTAGGTTCAGTTTGTCCATCAGAAAAATGAAGGTGTCTTTGGTGAGTACCCACAAAGGCCCAAATCGGTTTTCTGTGAATCGTCTCGCCGAAGTGACCGCTATGTGCCTGATGAGTTTAATTTTTCCTGTTTTTTGTAGGGAAGCACAAAAATGAGCACTCTCCAGTATCAGTCTTTCCGGGTAACCTCCCACCTGATCAAAGGCCTCTCTCGTACAAAAAACTGCCTGGTCCCCGTAGTATCTTTTTCCAAGCCGATACCTGGTTCTGTTGATCAATTCTATGAAGCGAATTGCCAGACCATCAGCATCCAGCTTAAATTCAAAAGCACCTCCAATAACGCCTCCTTCCATGAGCTGATGACGGATTAAATCATCAAAACCGAGTGGTAGATGGGTGTCAGCATCCAGAAATATGAAAGCTTGACCTTTTGCATAACCGGCACCCTGATTGAGAATAGCAGACTTTTTTCCTTTCAGTTCAGGGTGAAAATAGAATGAAACATCTTTTGTCGATTGTACTAAATCAGGGGTATTATCTGTACTGCCGGAATCCACAACGATCAATTCAAGGTGTTTGACATCATTTGCATGCTTCAAGGTATTTTGAATTGTTTGAACGATGAATTCGGCTTCATTAAGCGTTGGTATAATAACTGAAATTAGCACAAAGGAAATATAAATTAGAGTTGCATGAATAACGAATTATGACTGGCATTGTTGATGAATGATAGAAATTTGATTTTGATGCGATAAAAACTATTTTAGTAGAAACCTAATTAAATGACTAAGCAGCTACATATACTGAATGGGCAAACTACCTTGCATTTATTTCAGGAATCAGAGATTATCGGCGACACATTCGTCTGGGACGAGATATTGTCGGACGGGCCAGTACTGTATGAGGTAGCGAGTGAGGAATTCTGGCAGACAAGACGCGAATTTGTGGTCGCTACTTTCGGACAAGGAGCCACCGGATACAGTAATCTAGTAGCTGGCTTTGAAAGGGTGAGGGAATTTAAAAGTTATGAAGAGATCGTCTTATGGTATGAATATGACTTGTACTGCCAGATCAATCTGATGGCAATACTCAGTTGGTTTTACAACCATCAAGCGCAGAATAAGGTGAAAATATCTTTAATATGCGTGGGGGAAGAACCAGGCTATAACAGACTGGTTGGATTAGGGCAGTTACCTGTCAGGCGTTATCCTGAACTACTCGAAAACAGAAAAAAACTGAGTGAAGCCAATCTTCGATATGCCGATACAGTCTGGAGCAGTTATGCAGATGAGAACCCCGCCGAACTGTCTTTTGCCTGTGTTCCACATCCGATCTTTCAGTATTTGGGACCTTCCGTTCAGGCGCACCTGGAGAGGTTTCCCGATCACACCGGATTGAGTGTAATTGAACGTGAAATATTGAAGTCAGTAGCCAACGGAAACCTGACAAATGTCGATTTTTTGGTTAGGCATATGCTGCAATGGCAACATTATTATGGTTTTGGGGATTTACAATACTATTACTATATCAAATCACTGAAGCCGTTCATAGATTTTGGAGATACCTTAACGTTGAATGAAACCGGTGAAAAATGTCTGGAAGAGCAATTGGATAGAAGAATGTTTCCTTCCTTAAATTTGCCATATGGTGGGAGCAGAGCCAGCGAATACCGCAGAACGGCAGATGGTTTTGAAAAAGCTCCTCAAGATTAAAGTATTTAAATCATTAGCTTAATATGAACAATCGAAATAGCGAATATCCTTTAGAGGCTAGTCAAAGAAGAGTCATTGAAAGAATTACCCTCAAAAAGCTGATAGGGGATATCGGAAAGATACTGAACCTGGAAAGGGGGATACTTTATGCCATTAAGCTGCTGCTGATAAACCCGGGAAAAGCAGTAAGTTCCTATTTAAATGAGCAGCGCTTTGTTTTTTTTCACCCGCTGAGGTTGTTACTGATCACCAGTGCGGTTAGTCTGTTTTCCTTTTGGTTAATAGATGGTGCTGAGTCAATGGGTGATGCATTGCAGGTAGGTGCTGCTCCGAAAGATCAAATGGCCGAAGAGATCAATCAAATTGGACAAGAATTGTTCATAGAAGCTTTTAATGATTATTTCAATGCGATGATTTGGATTTTTATTCCGATCATCTCCTTCTTTTCTTACTTATTTTTCATGAAGTCTGCCTACAACTATGCTGAACACCTGATTTTAAATACTTATATCACAAGTATTGGAAATTTAATTAATACTGTTTTTTACCTGTTAGCTTTGGTAGTGGATATAGGCATAAGCTCCATTATTGCTTTGATCGTTTATCTGGGCTATAACTTGTACTCCTATAAATCATTTTTTAAAGTGACCACCGTGCAAATGTTGCTCAGAGGTATATCCAGTCTCGTACTTGGATATTTTATTTACATGATCATGCTTTTATTCATCATAGGTATCAGCATCGGTTTTAAAATTGCAGAGGCGGGGCTCTTAGACAAGTAGTTTTACCCGCAAAGATGACGCAGTGCCTGGTCTACCTGAGGATACTCAAACTGAAATCCCGCATTGAGTAATTTCTCAGGAACAACATATCTGCTTTTTAATATCAGTTCAGTTTCCGTACCTATCATGAGAGCGCCTAACTTAAGCATTGGAATGGGCATGGGGATGCCAATAGGTTGCTTCAGTTGTTTCCGTAAGGTTTTCATGAAAACCTTATTGGTGACCGGGTTAGGGGCGCTGGCATTGTAAATACCGGAAACTTCTTTGTTTTCAATGCAATACTGCATGACGTTGGCCATGTCTTTTTCATGAAGCCAGCTAAACATCTGATTGCCTGGCCCCTGTTTTCCGCCAAGTCCAAATCTGGCGAGACTTTTCAGAGGGGCAAGTGCACCTTTATTCTCACCCAGAATGATCGCGATTCGTAGCAAGACCTTTCTTACGCCAGCTACTTCGTAACTGTGAAAAGCCTCTTCCCATTTCTGGCAAACGTCAACAGAAAAACCGGGAGTGAAATCTTGCTGGTCTTCCTTCATCGGCTGGTCAACAGAGTGTGGGTAAATAGTAGCAGATGCTCCGTTTATCCATACCTTTGGAGGGTTTTGACAGTTGGTTATGGCTTTGCCCAATACATTTGTTGCCTCAATTCTGGTATCATAAATCAGTTGTTTGTTTTTTTCAGTATATCTGCAATCTACAGATTTGCCATTCAGGTTGATGAGGGCCTCCGCGTTTTCAAGTGATGTTTGCCATTTTCCTAATCTGCTTCCATCCCACTTTTCATATTTGATGTTTCCATTGTTTACCCGATGGTTTCTGGTGAGGACAATGACCTGATAGTTTTGATTGATAAAATGATTGGTTAAATAAGATCCGATAAATCCCGTTCCTCCGGCGATTACAATCTTTTTCATAGTAATGTGATTAAAATTAAAACTCTGTATAAAACCCAGCTGATGCTCAACCCGGTCGATAAACCCAGGAGTTTGACCCTTCGATAGTGTTCTATAAACATTAAGGTGGCAATTATTGAAAAGTATAATAAAGCCCAAATGGGGTTGATGGATATAAAAATGCTTACTAATAACATGGGAAGTAATCCGATGGCACCAAGCAGGGAAACAGTCATCATGTTCCCTAAATATTCGAATGCAGTTTCCCTGTCTTTTTTAATCAGGAAGATACTCTGAAAAAGTACCTGCCCGCCTGCTATTAGTAGCTCGAAATTGAAATCAGGTGCAGGTGCCAGGCCCGTTAATAAATGATTATATAAGTATAGCACCATGGCCACTGTCACCCACGAAAACAACAGAAATGCACTTCTGTATTTAATGTTAAAAGTTGGGTAGCATGTATTGGCTTTTGGGTCTCCGGGCACAATTACCTTTCTGTTGAAAGAAATAAAATTATATAAGATTTTAATCAGGTATACTGCGGGTCTGCAGGTGGCAATCTTTTTAAAAAACGACCACCTGTGACCTAAAATTTTCAGTAAGCTGTTAACGCCATAATCGAAGGTTCCGGTATTCAGATCGAACAGTGGAATTTCATTTTTAGATCGCTCTTCTTCCAGTGCGGAGGTGTCAATTTGATTAATTTTCTCGTAGGGAAGTCTTCCGTTCTGCTCCAGGAAGTTCATTTTAACAAATGCCCCGGTATACAGATTACAAAGCGGGCAGTCATTGTCGTAAATGATGACGTGATCCTTGAGAATTTTTGGATTTTTCATAGTTTCAGAAATTATTGAAATACAGATTTTTTAAAAAAAAGGTATTTCACGTTTTTAAAAGAGATATACCAATAGAATAAAGCCAGAGACCAAGGCATTATGAAAATTAAAGCGATGGTTATACCCTCAGCAAATGCAAACCCTGATTCCAGTATTGGAATTAAGAATAATAATATTAGGTTCACAGATGCGGCCTTTAGATAGGTTTTAATCAACCGATCGCCAGGAGTCGCAAATTTTAGAAACCAGCCGCCTAGGTATTGAGATATGCCCAGGTAAAACTGAAGACCCAGGATAAGACCTAATGCGTTTATGTCGAAGATGGCGCTAATTAGAATGCCCGCTATTAATAGAACAAAAACTCCCTGAATGAATAAATTTAATTTGTACGCTTTCATAACTTTCAATATTTATTGAAACATTTTATCAAAAAAAATCACCGTATTTTTCCGATGACCTTATATAGCCAGTTGCTTTTTGAATTAGAGAAAAGATCAAGGATCGTTTCAGCCTGATCCGCAAATTCACTGATCTCATCAGTCATTTTTTTAAACTCCTCCTGCTCTTTGCCATCTCCTTCCACATCTTTGAGTTGGTCTAGTACCTTTTGAATAGGTTCCAGTTCTCTTTTTTTACGTTCCTTGGCAATTTGCTTTGCCAGTGCCCAAACATCTTTCCCTGCTATAAAAAATTCTTTTCTTTCGCCTTGTCGGAGTTCTTTCTCTACCAGTCCCCAGTCGATTAATGCACGAATATTCATATTGGCATTACCTCTGGAGATTTTAAGCTCTTCCATGATTTCCTCAGTACTCAATGCTTCGGTTGCTATCAAAAGAAGTGCATGTATTTGCGCCATCGTTCTATTGACCCCCCAGCTGGAACCCAGTCCTCCCCAGGCTTGAATAAACTTTGATTTTGCTTCCGGATATTTCATGACTTCTTTTTTAAGGTTAAACGGCAATACTAATTAAATGTTTCTGTATTTTCAATTATTTCTGAAAGAAAAGTTTTTGGTGATAGAAAATCCATATTAATTACAAAATAAATTATTGTATTATTTAAATAAAACAGAATTATAGATAAACATTAAGTCGTAAAAATTATATAATATTATTTGATAATGAATTTCAACTTAATTATATTTGGATAGGTTAGCAAATGATAATACTATGAAATATTCACTATGGTTTAACAGGATTAAAGAAAAATTCAATTACGGAACGAAGGAAAAATATATTTCCATGAGGCAATTTTACGGCGAGGACATTGTATTTGAGCAGGAATTTGAAAATGTATCCGAAGAAATTATTAAAAAGGTTACAAGATCAATTAACAGGCAAAACAAAGTTCATCATGTTATGATATAAATACGCGTTGAATTTGCCAGCTTACCTTAAACTCTATTGCGTATCACTTCTTTTCTTTGTCAATACTTTGGTAGAAAAACTGCCACTTAATTCGTTGCGTCTGCAATTTTATATTCAATAATTACTTTCACTTCCTTGTCGCGCTTAAATATTCCCTGTTTGTCAGGACGGTTTTCTGAGTAGCTATATGTGATGCAGTTTGTGGTGCTTTGTCACTCAGCAGTCAAACATTCTTTTCCTTCGGGTCGTTATAAATTAACACACACTAACTAGCTAGGAGATGAAATTCTTTAGATCAGCATTATTGGGTCTGTTGCTATGTCTGGTTGCTTCAACGTCAACAATTGCGCAGGATTCCACACTGGATAGACATTATCCCGGAGGTCAGGAGCAATTCTGGAATGATTTCAAACAGCATTTTCAATTTCCTTTGTCTGCTGTCAAAGCTCAAATTTACGGTACTTCATTGATTAAACTAACGCTTAACTCTGATGGTGTCCCTGCCAAAATACTCTTCCTTAATCAAATCGATCGGGATATTATCAAATCAATTACCAGGTCCTTCACCAAAATATCTGAAAATTGGTCAGCGTTTCCATCGGAAACAGAACTGTATATAGGCATCTCTTTTTCTTACAATCAGAATTACATGCAGGATTTAGACATAGATAAATCGATTATTTCGAAAGAAGTTACAGAGTTTACTTACATCATAGAAACCGAAGAACCTGGTGGTATTAATTATAAGAAAAATTACAGTCAGCTGGTGAAAGAGGCAAAAAAAGCCTACAAAAAATCAGACTTTGCCGCAGCGAAACAGGCTTACACCCGGTTGATTTCAATTAATCCTTATCAGCTCGATTACTATCAGAAAAGGGTTGAGCTGGAAGCATTTTCCGGCAGTAAGAAATATGCCTGTACAGATATCAAAGTAATGAAAGACATGCTTAATTATACTGGTAGTATTTTATTGCATGGCTGTAATTAAAACCCTTTGATATCAAATCTCACTATCATCAAACAAAATCAGTCTCAGGAATCGATGTGATTGAGTATTGACTTTTTCCCGATCAGCATCATTTTTTCCCGTTTGCTCTTTCTCTGGTTCGCAAAAGAAACCTGTAAATCATTTTCCCGTGAATACAGCTGTATGTGTCTGAATGTTGATACAAACCGCCTAATGGCAATCAGGATCTTTTTAACCAGCAGTATAAAAGACAGGTGGATCAGGTTTTAGCATCACAGCGTCATACATAGTCAATTGACCAAATTGACATTTGATTAATGGTAGAATCTTTTTCGAGAAGGTATTCCGGTAGTAACGCCGGATACCTTTTTGATGAGCATTTTTTAGCCTTCCGATCGGCTGCTTAGTGGTTCTACGTCTCCGAATATTAAGATAATTCTCACTTCATATCCTAAAAGAAGCTTAATACGTATTCAGCAAAACCGTCAGATTTTAAAATTTCAATCATAGGATAACTTAGTTTTATTCCTTCAGTACAACTGATATATTATGCTTTAATCTATAATTTGGATTAATTTGACATATGAGAAAGGAACTGGATTTGGATAACTGGTCACGGCGATCGCATTTTGATTTTTTCAAAGATTTTGATGAGCCCTTTTTTGGAGTAACAGCCAATGTGGATTGTACCTATGCATTTGAAAACTATAAAAACTTAAATACTTCCTTTTTTCTTTATTATCTCTATCAATCGCTCGTTGTGGTTAATTCCATCGAAGAATTCCGATACAGAATTGAAGGTGAAAAAGTGTTTGTTTATGATGAAATAGGCGCTTCGGCAACAATTAATCGACCCGATGGCACATTTGGGTTCAGTTACCTTAATTTTCATAAAGATTTTAAAACTTTTGAGCATTCGGCCTTAGCTGAGATAGAAAAAGTAAGGGCAGATAATCGGTTGATTCCGGGATCTACCTCCGCTAACGTCATACACTACTCTTCCGTACCGTGGATAAAATTCACATCCCTTTCCCATGCAAGAAAATTCGATGGAAAAGACAGTGTTCCAAAGATTACCTTCGGGAAAGTATTTCGAGACCATGACAGATATAAAATGCCGGTTTCTGTGCACGTTCATCACGCTTTAATGGATGGATTCCATTTGGGGCGGTATTTTGAACAGTTCGAACAAACACTTGGTTATAAAGAATGATTATAAACAGGGAAAATTTGTTATGCATGCATACTATATTTCTCGTTTTTGTTTAATTTAGAGGCATGAATGCAAAGAAATGGATTACAGGTTTAGAGATCGTAAAGGTGGTAAACAAAAAAGCCCTGACTTTCGTCAGAGCTTTCTGTGGTACTGAGTGGGCTCGAACCACCGACTCACGGATTTTCAGTCCGATGCTCTACCAACTGAGCTACAGTACCGTTTGAAGAGGTGCAAAGCTATGTAAAATTTGATTTGCGAACAAAATATTTTTTTAAAAATTTTAATCTAAGTTAATTAGTAAAAAATACCTTAAATGGAATACCTATCACAAGTCGCTTTTATCGCAGTATTGGGTTTTTTTTCCTTCTTACTCTATAAAAGAATTAGTCAGATTAAGAAAAATATTTTATTGGGAAGGTCAGAAGATCGGACCGATAACAGTAGTGACCGATGGAAAACAATGATGTTAGTGGCATTCGGTCAGCAAAAAATGTTTAAAAGGGTAATCCCTGCAGTGCTTCATTTATTTATCTACGTTGGATTTGTTGTCATAAACCTGGAGGTGCTGGAATTCATTCTGGACGGTTTGCTGGGAACTCACAGACTATTTGCTCCTTATCTGGGCGAGTTTTACAATGTATTGATGAACATCTTCGAAGTGCTGGCTGTACTGGTTTTATTCAGTTGTGTGGTATTCCTGATTCGAAGAAATGTAATCAAAGTTCCCAGGTTTACAAAACCCGAAATGAAGGGCTGGCCGGCGTTGGATGGTAACCTGATTTTGATTATTGAAGTTATTTTAATGGGTGCTATCCTCACCATGAACGCCTCTGATCAGGCACTTCAGGTATTAGGTTCTGAACATTACCCGGAAACTGGCAGAATTTTCTTCAGCTCTTTGATTCAGCCGGCATTTAATCTAATGTCAGAGAACTCACTAATTATCATTGAAAGGTCCGCCTGGTGGTTTCACATCATTGGAATTTTGGCTTTTGCAGTCTATGTGACGCATTCAAAACATTTACATATCTTCCTCGCTTTTCCAAATACCTATTATTCCAACCTGAAGTCAAAAGGACATATGGATAACATGGAGGTAGTAACTAATGAAGTGAAGATGATGCTGGGAATGCCGGTAGAAGGTGCGGAGAATCCTCCTGCTGAAATAGGAAGGTTTGGCGCCAAAGACGTGAATGACCTCACATGGAAAAACATCATGGAAGCCTATTCCTGTACAGAATGTGGAAGATGTACTTCTGAGTGCCCCGCTAATCTTACCGGGAAGAAACTTTCACCCAGAAAAATCATGATGGACACCAGGGACCGTGCCGAAGAAGTGGGAAAAAGCATTGCTACGGGAGGCAAGGGACTTGAAGATGGAAAAACGCTTCTCGGTGATTTCATCACTAAAGAGGAGATCAACGCCTGTACCAGCTGTAATGCCTGCGTAGAAGCTTGTCCGGTAAACATTAATCCTTTGGATATCATCCTGCAGATGAGAAGGTATGTCTCTATGGAAGAATCTGCTTCTCCTGCCTCGTGGAATGCAATGTTCTCCAACGTGGAAACGAGTTTCGCACCGTGGAAATTTTCTCCGGCCGACAGGTTTAACTGGTCAGAGGAATTGAAAAGTGAAAATAACGACAACCAGTAAATTACACGAAAATGATTAAGCAAAATATAGATATACAAATACCAACAGTAGCGGAGATGGCTGCAAAGGGAGAGGCTCCCGAAGTACTCTTTTGGGTGGGCTGTGCCGGATCTTTCGATGACAGGTACAAGGCAGTGACCAAAGCTTTTGTGAAAATATTGAATAAGGTAGGGGTGAAATTTGCCGTTTTGGGGTCAGAGGAGACGTGTACCGGAGACCCTGCCAGAAGAGCTGGGAATGAATTTTTGTTTCAGATGCAGGCAATGGCGAATATCCAGGTTTTAAACGGATATAATATTACCAAAATAGTGACTGCTTGTCCGCATTGTTTCAATACACTAAAAAACGAATACCCGGATTTAGGAGGTAATTACGAAGTGATTCACCACTCCCAGATGTTGCAGGACCTAATCAATGAAGGAAAGTTAACCTTGAAGGAAGGAGGCTCATTTAAAGGTAGAAAAATTACTTTTCACGATTCCTGCTATCTGGGAAGAGCAAATGACGTTTACGAGGCTCCAAGAGAGGTGATCAAGGCATTGGATGCAGAACTGGTAGAGATGAAACGATGCAGGACTAAGGGACTATGCTGTGGTGCCGGAGGTGCGCAAATGTTTAAGGATGCCGAACCAGGTAATAAAGAAATTAATATCGAAAGAACAGAGGAGGCGCTGGATACTCAGGCTTCAATTATCGCTGCGGGCTGTCCTTTTTGTATGACGATGATGTCCGATGGAGTGAAGAATAAAGAGAAAGAAGAATCGGTTAAAGTAAAAGACCTTGCCGAGTTGATTGCTGAATCGGAAGGATTATAATCAGAATATTGTTTAATAAATGAAAAGCCGGTATACATGACATTCCGGTTTTTTTAATACCTTAACCTCAGATGACCTACATAGGCAGGATTTCTTATTATTCCTGAGTATTAGCATTTGATATTAAATTCTTGGGGAGGTGAAAAAAAATACAGGTAGACATTACTAACATCTACCTGAATTTAACTATGAGGAAATAACATAAATTAATACGTTATTATGTACTGTAAGAACCTGTTTATCATGTAATTGGTTGCTTGAAAGTGATAAATAGTCTGGAATTTTACTTAAGTGGTAAGACTTTTACATAAAGTTTAACCAAATGACTTATTGAAAGTCTGCTTTTGCAGTTTTTTAAAAAAAATCTCAGCACGGTTTTATTCATTCCTGACAGCAGACTGCTCACCTTCAAATGCCAGAAAAAAACCAGGTAATATCGCTATTACCTGGCGGGAAAGGGTATCTCTACCCCAAGCATTAAAACAACTTACTAGAGTCTTAAATGTCTTAGTTTCTTGTAACTCTGATTGAGTTTGACAACTGGAATATTCCGCTGATATCGGAAACATTGTTATCCACTGCCAGCCCTTCTACCTTGTCACCGTATGTGATGTGCCAGATAAAGCAAACTCCTGCACCTGCTGTATCAAAGTCTACACCTTCAACGTCCATTAAGGTCGGCGGTAACCCAAGGATGTTGTTTTGATCATCTGTAATTACCCAACCGGTATTAGGTCCGTTCACATTTGTATCGTCAAGGGTTATTCCGCTGACATTGTCGGGAGTTCCATCTACATTGAAGGTGAAAGGACCACCTGCAATCGATCCACCTGTCAGTGCATTTCTGTTCACGGTCACAGAGTTTGACAGTAAGAAATTACCAGTAATGTCACTAACATTGTTTCCTGCCATAATACCTGTCACGCCGTCTTCGAAAGTAATGTGCCAAACGAAGCAAACACCAGTTCCCGCGGCATCAAAGTCAACCCCTTTTACAGCATCTAAAGATGGAGGAGTACCCAAGATATTGTTCTGATCATCGGTGATTACCCATCCGGTATTCATTCCCACTACATCTGTGCCGTCGAAAGCGATTTCAGATAAGTTATCGGGGATACTGTCTACTACAAAATTGTAAGGACCGCCTGTTAATTTTCCGGCACCACTTCGGTTTACAGTCAGTGAGTTGGAAAGCGCGAATATTCCATCAATCTGGCTTACATTATTACCCATTTCAAGACCTGTTACGCCTTCGCCGTAAGTGATGTGCCAGATAAGACAAACACCAATACCAGCAGCATTGAAATCAACGGCTTCTACTGCCTCAATAGTAGGAGGTAAACCAAGAATATTGTTTTCAGAATCTGTGATTACCCATCCGGTATTCGGACCGTTGATGCTTAGGTCATGTAGAATAAGTCCACTTACATTATCTACATTGTCATCCACTACAAAAGTGTATGGACCTCCTTCTATCATACCTCCGGTCAACTCATTTCTGTTGACTGTCAGTGAGTTGGAAAGTGCGTAGGTACCATTTAGATCACTTACGTTGTTGCCCATTTCAAGGCCTGTCAAACCATCCTGGTAAGTGATGTGCCAGATCAGGCATACACCGACTCCTGCACCGTCGAAATTGACACCTTCTACTGCCTCAAGCGTTGGAGGCGTACCCAAAATGTTGTTTTCGCCGTCAGTAATTACCCATCCTGTATTCATTCCGTTCACATTGGAATCGTCAAGAGTAATACCGCTTACATTGTCAACAACTCCGTCAACCACAAAATCGAATGGACCACCCGAAATGGTTGCGGCAGCAATGGCATTTCTGTTGACCGTAATTGAGTTAGAAAGGTCGAAACTACCAGTTAGGTTAGCGGTATTCTCACCAACCATTAGTCCTTCAAGATCATTTTCATACCTAATGTACCAGATAAAGCAAGCACCTGTTCCTGCAGCATCGAAATCTACTCCTTCCAAAGCAGCCATATCCGGAGGTAATCCTAGAATTTCGTTTGCGTCATTAGTGATCACGAATCCGCTATTAGTTCCTACGGCATCTGTCATGTCTACAGTGATACCGCTCACATTGTCTGCAACTCCATCTACAATAAAGGTAAATGGGCCACCACTGATCATACCAGCATTTGGGATAATGCTATCCTGATCTTCATCGTCGTTACAGCTTACTATAAACGTTAGCGCTATTAATAATAAACTGAGTAATTGATATTTTTTCATAAGTTCGTAATAATTTCTACCAAGATCAGGATCATTTATCACGGAAATATCACGGAAGTTTAAACTATTTGTGGAGAGGTGTTTAACAGCAATGAATTTGTGTCAGTAAGGCGACCATCACGAATGTTAGAGGATAAATTGACGGTTTTGAAATTGTGCCGATTCGGGAAATTTCACTGATTTCGGGGATATATAATTCTTTGTTGATTATTAAAATTGGAAGATAAAAAAGCAGGTTGTATAGATCAGTTTCTGAGGGCCTGCGGCTACTTAATATTTAACCTATTTTAATAATTACATTATGAAAAAGAAGATCAATCTGGATGCTTTAAAAGTAAAAAGCTTTGTGACAGGTGTGGAAGAAGAAAGCCGACTAAAAGGAGGAGCTTCCGGTTATGCCTGTCTATCGATTATGTTGAAGATTTCAGTTTGCTGGAATGAATGCCAGGAAAAATAAACCGATGTGATGGCAGACTGTTTGCAAATCAGGCAAACAGTCTGCCTTTGTAAAAATCTGATTTTTTGCTCTTAAAATTTGATAAAAGCACCAATATCAAGGGCGGGGCTGGCAAGCACCTGTCTCCCTGAAAATGCTGTAGCAACAGAGACGGAAACACCTGCATTTTCTGTAATAGAATAGATCAACTCCGAAGAGAATGAAAGATATTCAATGTTGTTTCCAAAAACTCCCTGGTTGCTGTTGGTGGATCCATCACCATTCATCAGTGATTCCACCATGTTTACCCTGGCCACTGCGGTAAACTTACCAATCGTGTACCCTGCTTCAGCTCCAAATCTGACTTCATCAGAGAAGTTATTTGTTCTGTTGTTGAATCCTGCGGAAAGAGTTGCATACAACGGAACTGGATAAAAGGAATGACTGGCTTCAATTGTCAGCATTTGATTAAACTCGCCATCTCCTGTTTGCAAGGTACCAGTAGTGCCACCTGATGGATTTCCGAGCGGTAAACCCAGCGTTAATCGGGCACTAACTACAATGGGTTTGTCGACGATCAATCCGTATTTCAGGCTGATATCAGTATCTCCAACCGAGTTTACTTCATCACCGGGCACAAATTCGCCATTTCGTCTTTCCAGATTATTGAGTGTAGATCGGGAGAAAAAAGGGAAATACACGATTCCTGTTAACCTGTCGGTAATGCCATACTCACCGTAGAAGGAAGTGTTGTAAACCGAAATTCTGGGTTGTACGGAGATCAGGTTTCCTTCCGGATTAAAGTATTGGCTTGATCTCAGGAAATATTGTCCAAGTTTGAAGAAACCACTGCCTTTCTTTTGAGGCCATCCACCACCAGCCATGACCTGATTGCTTTGAAGCAAAACCAACATCAAGGCGATTCCAACTGCGATTATCTGATTCTTTTTCATCTTTTATGCTGATTTAATTCTCAAAAGTCCCGATTCCCAGACGTACATTGAAAGGTTCACACCAAACCATCACATGTTGATAGGTACTCAGTCTCACATCAGGAAATTCTGCTGATACGTTGATCGAAAAAGTGCCGTTCTGTGATTTGCCGAGATTAACGCCTCCACTTACGTTTCTGTCCATATTGGTTAAGTAAAAATAGGGTCCTGGAGCATTACGATCAATCATAGCGTTTTCAAAACTCAGGATGAGATCACCATCTTCATTTTCCGAAAGAGTGAATGATCCTTCTATGTCATAGCCGGTCCCTCTGAGAGAACCGGTACGTGGCATTGCTGCATCGGATTCTATCACGACAGAGATAGTTGCATTGACTCCTCCACCTGATGCAGTTACATTGGCGACTCCTTCGGCAATAGCTACTGCCAGCCCATTTTCATCGATGGTCAGTACATCGGTATATGAACTGCTCCAGGCAATGGGGATGGACGTGTCTTCCATCGCAGATTCGTCATAGAAACTGGCTGTAAACTGAAAGCTTTCTCCTGTAGAAAGCGAATTGTCGAAAGTCAGAAATCTGATTTCCGGATCTGTCTGGATAGGCATTTCTGTGATTTCAATCGTCAATCTGTCAACTACATTTCCGGCAGTAGCGATGATGTCAGTATTTCCTTCACTGATTCCTGAAACAACACCTGAGCTGCTAACAGTTGCAACCGAAGGGTTTGAACTTTCCCAGGTGACAGGTATGCTGACGTTTTCTCCGTCTACATTTAAGTAATTAACACCGAACTGAAATTCGCTTCCTACAGAAATAGGATTCATAAAAGTACTAATGGTTAATTCCTCTTTTGAAAATTCCACTGTGATTTCCAGTTCCGTTGTTAACTGCAAATCGGGATCGGAAGGAGAAGACGCTGAAGCAGTGATGACTGCCGTTCCTTCAGACCTGCCAACAGCGTACTTGTTGTCAACAACTTCGACAATGTCTGGTGCTGAACTGCTCCAGTTGACATCTACCATGAGTACCTGTCCTGAGTTATCCCTGAATTCGGCAATCAATTCTATTTGACCATTTACTCTCAAAGGAGCTTCCGGTGCTTCAATTCTGATAGCCTCCGGTAGTTCGTCCTCCAGGTCTGTACCGATACAACCCCAAAAGAACGCTAACGAAAAGGCAGTAATAAAGAGTTTGTATTTCATGTTTTCTAATTAATATCCATTTTTGTATTGAGGAAGCTGAAAGGCAAAAGAAGTACCCTGATTCAGCTTGCTGGATAACTTGATCGTTGCATCATGTATCTCCAGTATTTTCTTAACTATAGCTAACCCCAGCCCGGTATTTTGGTTGTCCAGACTAAGTCGTTTGTCGCCTATATGATATCTGTCAAAGACAAAAGGAATCTGTTCTTCCGGTATTCCTTTGCCGGTATCCGATACCCTGATTTCGATATATCTGTCGACTTCATTAGTTTCGATTGTTACCTTTCCACCTTCTGGTGTAAATTTGATAGCATTGTCAATCAGGTTTTGTAACACTCTCTCTATCAGGGCAATATCTGCTTCTACTACCATGATGTCATTTTTGAATGCCGGAATGAGCGAGATGTTTTTTCTCGT
>JBCBHL010000042.1:0-28806 GCA_038525605.1 Bacteroidota bacterium | reverse complement strand
TCCTTCTACCACCGTGCAAGGAGCGCTACGCCCTTCTTGGTCGTACAACGTGGTCATCCCAATTTTTTTTCCAATTATACCTGACATCTTACTTCTGTCTATATAAACATTTTAATCTAAAACGATTCTTATTCCGTAAAAGGACTGCAAAGATAGAAAATATCTACGCGTCTGCAAACACTTTCGAGAATAAAATAAAAAAAGAACCAATATTTAATATTGGTTCTTAAAAATCACTATTTGAGGTGATTATACCTTGATTTCAACATCAACTCCGCTGGGTAATTCAAGCTTCATCAATGCATCTACAGTCTTTGCACTGTTAGAGTAAATATCTACAAGTCTTTTATAGGTACACAGTTGAAATTGCTCACGTGACTTCTTGTTTACGTGAGGTGATCTCAACACAGTAAATATCTCTTTTTCAGTTGGCAGTGGTATTGGACCACTTACAACAGCTCCTGTAGTTTTAACAGCTCTTACGATCTTTTCAGAAGATTTGTCAACTAAATTGTGATCGTATGACTTTAATTTGATTCGTATTTTCTGATTCATCTTATTATCATTTAAGCTGTTACGCCATTTACTTTAGAAATTACGCCTTCAGCAATATTCTGTGGCACGTTATCATAATGAGAGAACGTTAAAGAAGCAGTTGCTCTACCTGAAGTGATTGTTCTCAAATCAGTTACATATCCAAATAGTTCTGATAGAGGAACATCAGCTTTGATTACCTGAGATACACCTCTGGTGTCCATCCCCTTCATAATTCCTCTTCTCTTATTCAAGTCACCAGTAACAGAACCAGTGTATTCATCAGGAGTAACTACCTCTACTGCCATGATTGGTTCAAGTAATACAGGCTTAGCTTTTTTAGCAGCCTCTTTGAAACCAAGTCTTGCAGCTAATTCGAAAGACAGAGAGTCAGAATCTACATCGTGGAAAGATCCGTGATATAGTCTTACTTTCATACTATCGATAGGGTATCCAGCTAAAGGACCATTTGGCATTGCCAATTTAAATCCTTTTTCAATTGCAGGAATGAATTCTCTTGGAATTGCACCACCTGTAATCTGGTTCACAAACTGTAATCCGTCTTTTTCATGATCCTCATCTTTTGGACCAATTTCGAATACGATATCTGCGAATTTACCCTTACCACCAGACTGTTTCTTGTAAACCTCTTTGTGTTCAACATTTGATCTAAGAGCTTCTTTGTAAGCAACCTGAGGAGCACCCTGGTTAATCTCTACTTTAAACTCTCTTTTCAACCTGTCGATGATGATATCCAGGTGAAGCTCACCCATACCTTTCAGAATTGTCTGTCCGGTATCCTCATCAGTTTCTACCACTAATGTTGGATCTTCTTCAACCAGTTTAGCAATTGCCATACCTAGTTTATCAACATCAGCCTGAGTCTTAGGCTCAATCGCATATCCAATTACAGGATCAGGGAAATCCATTGATTCAAGAACAATTTTGTTCTTTTCATCACATAGAGTATCTCCCGTTTTGATATCTTTAAATCCAACAACTGCACCTATATCCCCACAATGTAGCGCAGGAATCTGGTTTTGCTTATTAGCATGCATTTGGAAGATTCTTGAAATTCTTTCCTTTTTGTTAGTTCTTGTGTTGTACACATAAGATCCTGAATCAAGCATACCTGAGTAAGATCTCACGAAACAAAGTCTACCTACAAATGGATCAGTTGCTATTTTAAATGCCAAAGCAGTGAAAGGCTCATCTGTTACCGGCTTTCTTACAACTTCTTCTTCCGTATCAGGATTAGTTCCTACAATGTTGTCTCTGTCCAGAGGTGACGGTAATAACTCCATCACGTAATCCAACATAGTTTGAACACCTTTATTTTTGAAAGCAGAACCACACATCATTGGCACAAATGCCAAATCGATGGTAGCAGCTCTTAATGCAGCAACGATCTCATCTCTTGTAATGGAGTTTTCATCTTCGAAATACTTCTCCATCAACCCTTCGTCATACTCTGCAACAGCCTCTACAAGATTTCCTCTGTATTCTGCTACTTCATCTTTCATATCTTCAGGAATTTCGATCTCTTCGAAAGTCATTCCCTTATCATCCTCATTCCAGACGATTGCCTTGTTTTCCACAAGGTCAACTACACCTTTGAATGTATCTTCAGCACCAATTGGTAATTGAAGAGGTACTGCCTTAGTACCTAACATTTCTTTTACCTGCTTACATACATTAAGGAAGTCAGCGCCAGCACGGTCCATTTTGTTAACAAAACCGATTCTTGCCACCTTGTAATTGTCCGCTAATCTCCAGTTAGTTTCTGATTGAGGCTCGACACCATCAACAGCACTAAATAAAAACACCAAACCGTCTAAAACTCTTAGGGATCTGTTTACTTCAACAGTAAAATCAACGTGACCAGGAGTATCAATGATATTAATATGGTACTCATTTCCTTTGTAAGGCCAGAAAACCGTTGTAGCCGCAGAAGTAATTGTGATACCTCTCTCCTGCTCTTGCTCCATCCAGTCCATTGTTGCAGCACCATCGTGCACCTCACCGATTTTATGGCTCATACCTGTGTAGTAAAGAACCCTCTCAGTGGTAGTAGTCTTTCCAGCATCAATGTGAGCTGCAATACCAATATTTCTGGTGTATTTTAAATCTCTTTTTGCCATTTGTGAAAATCCCTATTTAGAATCTAAAATGTGAAAATGCCTTATTTGCTTCTGCCATTCTGTGGGTATCATCTTTTTTCTTAACAGCAGCACCTTCACCTTTGGAAGCGGCAATTATTTCTCCTGCTAATTTTTCACCCATAGTTTTTTCACCTCTTAGTCTGGCATATTTGATCAGCCATTTGATACCAAGAGCCGTTTTTCTTTCAGGTCTTACTTCCATAGGAACCTGGAAAGTAGCACCACCCACTCTTCGGCTTTTTACCTCAACCGCAGGTGTAATATTTGATAACGCCTTTTTCCATGTTTCAAGGCCGTTTTCTTTCGTGCGCTCCTCAACTATTTTGATCGCGCCATAAAATATAGAGTATGAAATACTCTTCTTACCATCGAGCATTAAATTATTAACAAACTTGGTAACAAGCGTATCCTTATAGATCGGATCTGGAAGGATATACCTTTTCTTTGGTTTCGCTTTTCTCATCTCTTATTTACTTTTTATCTTTTGGTCTTTTTGCTCCGTACTTAGACCTTCTCTGCAATCTACCGTTAACACCAGCAGTATCTAAAGCACCACGTATGATGTGATATCTCACACCTGGTAAGTCTTTAACTCTACCACCTCTGATTAACACAATAGAGTGCTCCTGTAGGTTGTGACCTTCACCCGGAATGTAGGCATTCACCTCTTTTCCGTTGGTAAGTCTTACCCTTGCTACCTTTCGCATAGCAGAGTTAGGCTTCTTAGGAGTGGTAGTATATACCCTTGTACAAACTCCCCTTCTCTGCGGACAAGAGTCCAAAGCAGGAGACTTTGATTTAGAAGTAAGGGTCTTTCTACCTTTTCTTACTAATTGCTGTATAGTAGGCATTTATATTAATTTTAGATTCTTCTCCTTAAAATTTTAGGAACGCAAAAATAGAAATTAAACCTTAGTAATCAAATAATTACAGATTAATTATTATTTAAGCCTCCCCAACTGTCCCTCCGAAGTTGATTGGAAATTTAGGAATTTCCTCTTCTACTTGCTTTATAGGGCCAAAAGTACTCTCATACTTCTCGACATTATCCTCCAGAGCATACAATAATCTTTTTGCATGCTCTGGGGTAATGACTATTCTTGATTTTACTTTTGCTTTTGGAACTCCAGGCATTAGTCTGATAAAATCGACCACAAATTCACTACTTGAGTGAGCAATCATAGCCAAATTTACATAAACACCCTCGGCAGTTTCTTCAGATAATTCTATGTTAATCTGATTACCCTGCTTTTTATTCCCTTTATCTTCCTGCTGAGCCATTGAGATTAGTTAACCTGATATTCTCTGTTTCTTCTCTCCTCTTTGGCTGCAACCAGACTTTCGTATTCTTCTTTGTTTCCAACAATGTTTCTACCAAATTGTCTCATACCCGTTCCTGCAGGAATCAGATGTCCAACAATCACATTCTCTTTCAATCCGATCAAGTGATCTCTCTTTCCTCTGATAGAAGCTTCACTCAATACTTTGGTAGTTTCCTGGAAGGAAGCAGCAGAAATGAAACTCTCAGTACCCAGTGAAGCCTGAGTAATACCCTGAAGAATCGGTCTTGAAACAGCAGGTTCAGCACTTCGTACTTCCACAACTTTCAGATCTCTTCTTTTCAGGTTAGAATTCTCATCTCTTAACTGACGCATGGTAATGATCTGACCTGGTTTCAAGTTACCTGAATCACCTGCATCCACAACAACTTTCTTATCAAGAATCATATCATTCTCTTCCATAAAGTTGAATCTGTCTACCACCTGATTTGTCAGGAAGTTTGTATCACCAGCATCAAGTATGATTACTTTCTGCATCATTTGTCTCACAATCGCTTCGATGTGTTTATCATTGATTTTCACACCCTGAAGTCTGTATACCTCCTGAATTTCATTCACAAGATATTCTTGTACTGCAGTAGGTCCTTTAATTGAAAGGATATCCGCAGGAGTGATAGCACCATCAGAAAGAGGCATACCAGCTTTTACAAAGTCATTATCCTGAACCAAAATGTGCTTGGAAAGTGACACGAGATATCTTTTCTTCACACCATCCTTAGATTCGATGAAGATTTCTCTGTTACCTCTCTTGATTCCACCGTACTCTACTACACCGTCGATTTCACTTACCACGGCCGGATTCGAAGGATTTCTTGCCTCAAACAACTCAGTTACTCTTGGAAGACCCCCCGTAATATCTCTCGACTTACCAGTTCTTCTTGGAATTTTAGCCAGTACCTGACCTGCTTTCAATTTATCTCCCTTATCCACTGATAAGTGAGCTCCCACAGGAATATTGTAAGACTTGCTATTATCACCTCCTTCAATAATGATAGCAGGGTTTTTAGTCTTGTCTTTTGTATCAATGATTACTTTCTCTCTGTGACCAGTCTGCTCATCAAACTCTTCTTTAAAAGTAACACCTTCAATGATAGATTCGAAATCAATCGTACCGTCAAACTCAGAAAGAATTACAGCATTGTAAGGATCCCAGTTACACAACTCGTCATCCTTAGAAACTTTCGCGCCGTTCTTGGTAAACAAGAATGATCCATAAGGCACGTGATTTGTCATCAATACCTTTTTAGTCTTAGGATCTACGATTCTCAATTCTCCTGAACGTCCCATCACAACTTCCTTAGCTTCTCCTTCGGAATCTTCAGTAGAAATTGTTCTGATATCTTCGAGTTCGATTACACCGTCGAATTTTGCTCTGATACTTGCTTCAGTAGCAATGTTAGAGGCAGTACCACCCACGTGGAATGTTCTAAGTGTCAACTGTGTTCCAGGCTCACCAATTGACTGAGCTGCGATTACTCCGACAGCCTCACCAATTTGTACCATTTTACCGGTAGAAAGGTTTCTACCATAACACTTCGCACAAACTCCTTGTCTGGTTTCACAAGTCAATACTGATCTGATTTCTACCTCTTCGATAGCACTTTGCTCTACTTTGAGCGCTATGTCTTCAGTGAACTCATCACCAGAAGCAATCACTAACTCATCACTGACAGGATCGTAAATATCATGAACGGATACTCTACCCAAAACTCTTTCGTAAAGAGACTCTACAATTTCTTCATTGTCTTTCAAAGCAGAAACTGTCAGACCTCTTAGCGTTCCACAATCTTCTTCATTCACAACTACGTCCTGAGCAACGTCTACGAGTCTTCTTGTCAGATAACCTGCATCAGCAGTTTTAAGAGCTGTATCTGCAAGACCTTTCCTCGCCCCGTGAGTTGAGATAAAGTACTCAATTACATCCAGACCTTCTCTAAAGTTTGAAAGAATCGGGTTTTCGATAATCTCTCCAACAGAACCTTGTAAGTTTTTCTGTGGCTTGGCCATCAAACCTCTCATTCCTCCTAACTGTCTGATTTGCTCTCTTGAACCCCTTGCTCCGGAGTGCATCATCATGTAGATAGAGTTGAATCCTTGATTATCATTCTCCAACTGCGACATCAGAGTAGTTGTCAACAAGTTGTTGATTCTTGTCCAAATATCAATTACCTGATTATATCTCTCATTATCAGTAATCAGACCCATTAAGTAGTTACTCCATACAGCATCTACTTCTTCTTTTGCCTGATCTACCAATCCAGCTTTCTCATCGGGTACCATGATATCACCAAGTCCCATTGAAAGTCCACCTTTGTAGGCATACTGGAAACCAAGTGTTTTGATATCATCAAGGAAAAGAGCAGTTCTTGCCATTCCGGCAATCATAAATACTCTTTGGATGATTTGCTGAAGTTTCTTCTTCGTTAATAACTCATCAACATATCCAACTTCTTCAGGAACGAATTGGTTGAAAATAACTCTACCAGCAACAGTATTAATAACTTTCGTTTCCAATTCACCAGTCTCGTCATTTCTAACCTGCGCTCTTACTTTGATATGGGCATGTTTGGAAATTTTCTTCTCATTGATAGCGATGATCACTTCTTCGAAGCTGTAGAAAGTCATATCCTCTCCCGGTACTTCCTCTATGATCACCTCATTACCTGCATCATCTTTTCCTTTGACACTTTTTCTTCCTTTTGATACATAGTATAAACCAAGTACCATGTCCTGAGACGGTACTGTAATAGGTGCACCATTTGCAGGGTTTAGAATATTGTGAGAAGAAAGCATTAGCAATGATGCCTCGAGGATTGCTTCATGTCCTAATGGAACATGAACCGCCATCTGGTCACCATCGAAATCCGCGTTAAATGCAGTACACACCAAAGGATGCAGCTGAATTGCTTTACCTTCAATTAGTTTAGGCTGGAATGCCTGAATACCTAATCTGTGAAGTGTAGGAGCCCTGTTCAGCATTACCGGATGTCCTTTCAATACATTTTCAAGGATATCCCAAACAACAGGATCTTTTCTATCAACTATTTTCTTAGCAGACTTAACCGTCTTTACAATTCCTCTCTCGATCAGCTTTCTGATGATAAAAGGCTTAAACAGCTCGGCAGCCATGTCTTTTGGAAGACCACACTCATGCATTTTAAGTTCAGGTCCAACAACGATAACAGATCTACCAGAGTAATCTACCCTTTTACCAAGTAAGTTTTGACGGAACCTACCCTGCTTACCTTTGAGCATATCACTCAGAGATTTTAACGCTCTATTTCCATCAGATCTTACTGCATTCACCTTTCTTGAGTTATCAAACAGTGAATCTACTGCCTCCTGAAGCATCCTTTTCTCATTTCTAAGAATTACCTCAGGTGCTTTGATATCTATCAATCTTTTCAGTCTGTTATTTCTGATGATCACCCTTCTGTAAAGGTCGTTCAAATCAGAAGTCGCAAACCTACCTCCATCAAGAGGTACCAATGGACGTAATTCCGGTGGAATGACTGGTACCATTTTGATAATCATCCATTCCGGACGATTTTCTATTCTTGTTTTGGCCTCTCTGAATGCTTCAACAACTCTCAATCTCTTCAAAGCTTCCGCTTTTCTCTGTTGAGAAGTATCAGTAGCTGCCTGATGTCTTAATTCATATGAAAGACTATCCAGATCAATTCTTGAAAGAAGCATCTCCAATGCCTCAGCCCCCATCTTTGCGATGAATTTATTTGGATCTTCATCGTCAAGCATTTGATTTTCTCTTGGGAGTTTGTCGAGGATATCTAAATACTCATCTTCCGTTAGAAAATCCAATCTATTAACACCATCTTCTTCCTTCAGACCAGGTTGGATTACCACATATCTTTCGTAGTAGATGATCTGATCTAACTTTTTAGTTGGAAGACCTAGAAGGTATCCGATTTTGTTTGGCAATGATCTAAAGTACCAGATATGAGCAACCGGAACTACTAATTCGATGTGGCCCATTCTTTCCCTTCTAACCTTCTTCTCAGTTACTTCGACACCACATCGGTCACAGATAATTCCTTTATACCTGATTCTCTTATATTTCCCACAATGACACTCCCAATCTTTAACAGGACCGAATATTCTTTCACAGAACAATCCTCCCATCTCAGGTTTGTAAGTCCTGTAATTGATCGTTTCAGGTTGAGTTACCTCACCATGTGAACTCTCAAGAATGGACTCAGGACTAGCCAAGCTAATTGTAACTTTGGAAAAGTCATTATTGAGTTTTTTATTCTTTCTAAATGCCATAGTTATTATCCTATAAGTATGTTTATTCCCGGCTTTTCAACCGGGAAATATGAGTCTTTAATAATTACTGTAAAGTGATCTCCAATGCAAGACCTCTCAATTCATGAACCAATACGTTGAATGATTCCGGAATATTAGGCTTTTGCATATTTTCACCTTTAACGATCGCCTCATAGGCTTTCGCTCTACCGATTACATCATCAGATTTAATGGTAAGTATTTCCTGCAGTACATTGGCAGCACCAAATGCTTCCAATGCCCAAACTTCCATTTCTCCAAATCTCTGACCACCAAACTGAGCCTTACCACCAAGTGGCTGCTGAGTAATGAGCGAGTATGGTCCGATAGATCTAGCGTGCATCTTATCATCCACCAGGTGACCTAGTTTCAACATGTAAATCACACCTACCGTTACTGGCTGATCGAATCTCTCTCCAGACAAACCATCATAGAGATAAGTTCTTCCGAAATCAGGAAGTCCTGCTTCCTTCAATTCGTTATCAACTTCTTCCATTGTAGCTCCATCAAATATTGGCGTAGCGTATTTTTTGCCTAATTTAAGACCAGCCCATCCCAGAACTGTTTCATAAATCTGTCCAATATTCATCCTTGATGGTACACCTAGTGGATTCAATACGATATCTACGGGAGTTCCATCTTCAAGGAAAGGCATATCTTCTTCCCTTACGATTTTTGCTACAACCCCTTTGTTTCCGTGACGACCCGCCATTTTATCACCTACTTTCAATTTACGTTTTTTAGCAACGTAAACCTTAGCAAGTTTCACAATACCAGTAGGTAATTCATCTCCTACTTCCAATGTAAACCTCTCACGCTTGAATTCACCAGCAATTTCATGTCTGGTTGTATGGTAATTCTTCACAAGTTGTGAGATGAGATCGTTCACATGCTCATCTTCAGTCCATTCCGTAATCAACAAGTCAGCCAGTAAGTTTACCTCTTCCGGCACATTGTAACTACTTTCATCTCTGAAAACATTTTTTGGAGGGAATAAATTCTCCTCTATGTTTCTGTGGGCAAACTTCACGCCTTTTGACATAATTTCTTCACCAAACTTGTGTTTGATGCCATTAGATGTCAAACCGTCAGTAAGTTTTGTCAGCTTAGAGATCATTTCTGCCCTTAGCTCATTCAGTTCCTTACTGTATTTAGCTTTTAGAATTTCAACTTCTTTCTTTGCCCTCGCCCTAAGATCTTTATCCTTCTTAGGTCTTGAGAAAAGTTTTGTATCGATAACTACCCCTCTTAAAGATGGTGACGCTTTCAAAGAAGCATCTTTTACGTCTCCTGCTTTGTCACCGAAAATAGCTCTCAAAAGTTTCTCTTCAGGTGTTGGATCGGTTTCTCCCTTAGGAGTAATCTTTCCAATCAGGATATCACCCTCTTTTACCTCAGCACCTGTTCTGATAATACCGTTTTCATCAAGGTTTTTAACTGCCTCTTCGCTAACGTTAGGTATCTCAGAAGTTAGTTCCTCTTCTCCTCTCTTAGTATCTCTAACTTCCAATTCAAATTCTTCGATGTGAATAGAAGTAAAGACATCGTTTCTTACAACATTTTCAGATATTACGATAGCATCCTCAAAGTTATATCCCTGCCAAGGCATGAAAGCAACCTTCATGTTTCTACCAAGGGCCAATTCACCTTTCTGTGTAGCGAATCCTTCACAGAGTGGCTGACCTTTTTCAACAGCATCACCTGCCTTTACGATAGGCCTCAGGTTAATACAAGTATCCTGGTTCGTTCTTCTAAATTTGATCAGATCATACTGTACACTGTTATCATGGAAGGTAATCAAGTCTTGCTCGTTAGTAACTTCATATCTGACAACAATCTTTGTAGCATCTGCATATTCTACCTCACCTTTCCCTTCTGCCAGCACCAATGCTCTGGAATCCAGTGCTACTCTTCTTTCTAATCCTGTTCCTACAATTGGAGACTCTGGTCTCAACAATGGAACCGCCTGACGTTGCATGTTTGATCCCATCAGCGCCCTGTTTGCATCATCATGCTCAAGGAATGGAATCATTGACGCTGCAACAGACACAATCTGGTTAGGAGCAACATCCATGTAAGAAAGCTCTTTTGGCTCTACCACAGGAAAATCTCCCTCAAACCTAGCCTTTACTTTTTCGTTCAGATACTTACCAGCTTCATCGATCGGGGCATTTGCCTGAGCGATGTTATGAGTATCTTCTTCCTCAGCAGTAAGATAAACTACCAGATCCTTAATTTCTTCCTCGCTAACTTCTTCTTCTTTAGCGATCTTTACCTCGCCATTTTCAACCTTTCTATATGGTGTTTCGATGAATCCCATGCTATTCACTTTTGCGTGAACGCACAGTGAAGAAATCAAACCAATGTTTGGACCTTCAGGAGTTTCAATCGTACACAATCTACCATAGTGAGTGTAATGAACATCACGAACCTCAAAACCTGCTCTTTCCCTGGAAAGACCACCAGGTCCTAAAGCGGACATTCTTCGTTTGTGCGTAATCTCAGCAAGGGGATTTGTTTGATCCATAAACTGAGATAGCTGATTGGTCCCGAAAAATGAGTTGATTACTGAAGACAAAGTCCTTGCGTTGATCAGATCAACAGGTTTGAAGTCTTCATTATCTCTTACATTCATTCTTTCCCTGATAGTCCTCGCCATTCTGGCCAGACCTACACCAAACTGAGCATACAACTGCTCACCAACAGTTCTTACACGTCTGTTGCTTAGGTGATCAATATCATCAACTACTGACTTAGAGTTGATCAACCCAATCAGATACTTAACGATATGAATAATATCTTCAGTAGTTAATACCTTGTTATCTCTTTCCAGGTCAAGACCCAGCTTCCTGTTAATTCGGTATCTACCAACTTCTCCAAGATCATACCTTTTATCACTAAAAAATAGATTTTGGATTATATCTCTAGCGGTTTGCTCATCAGGAGCTTCCGTATTTCTTAATTGTCTGTATATCTGCTCAACAGCCTCTTTCTCAGAGTTAGAGTTATCTTTCTGAAGTGTGTTGTAGATAATAGAATAATCAGTCACATTCACATCCTTCTTGTGAAGGATAATGGACTGACTTCCGGAATCCAATATTGTTTCGAGATCCTCTTCTTCAATAATAGAGTCTCTTTCAAGCAGCACTTCATTTCTGTCGATTGATACAACCTCTCCTGTATCTTCATCAACAAAATCCTCTGTCCATGTTCTCAAAACCCTGGCAGCAAGCTTTCTACCAACACATTCTTTCAATGCTTTCTTCGTAGCTTCTACCTCTTCTGAGAGACCAAACAGATCTAAAATATCTTTGTCAGACCCATAACCAATTGCTCTTAAGAGCGTAGTTACTGGGAATTTTTTCTTTCTGTCGATGTAAGCATACATTACGTTGTTTACATCCGTCGCAAATTCAATCCAGGAACCTTTGAAAGGAATAATCCTGGCAGAATATAACACAGTACCATTGGTATGTTTACTTTGAGCGAAAAACACCCCAGGCGATCTGTGCAACTGAGAGACTATTACTCTCTCGGCTCCATTGATCACAAAAGATCCTTTTTCGGTCATATAAGGAATATTACCAAGAAACACCTCTTGCTCGATCGTCTCAAAGTCTTCATTCTCTTCGTCATTACATGACAATCTTAACTTTGCTTTGAGCGGTACAGAGTACGTTAAACCTCTGTCAATACATTCTGAAACGTTGTATTTTGGAGGATCGACCAAGTAGTCGATGAATTCAAGAAGGAAATTTTCTCTGGAATCCGAAATAGGGAAATTCTCAGAAAAAACCTTGTATAAGCCCTCTTGAGACCTATCCTCTGCGGGTGTCTCGAGTTGGAAAAAATCCAAAAATGATTGCAACTGAACGTCCAGAAAATCCGGGTAATCAATCACAGTTTTAATAGAGGAGAAGTTTATTCTTCCTGATTTAGTAATATTAGCCAAGGCTCGTATTATTTAAGTTAATATTATAACGAGATCTTATCAGGATCTCTGCTACTATGTTTGTTTTTCAACAAACAGGAAAAGACCTGATCCCAAATCCTGATTAATTATCAGGGCTGGGGAACCAGGCCTCAATATTTTATGCCATCTTTATGAATGGCTTCAATATTATTTTAATTCAACTTCAGCTCCAGCTTCTTCAAGCTGCTTCTTAAGAGCATCAGCCTCATCTTTAGCAACACCTTCTTTGATAGCTTTAGGCGCACCGTCAACCATTTCTTTAGCTTCTTTTAGTCCAAGACCAGTAAGTTCTTTCACTAATTTCACTACTGCCAGTTTAGCTCCACCTGGGGCTTTTAAGATTACGTCGAAAGAAGATTTCTCTTCTCCATCACCATCACCATCACCACCAGCGCCAGGACCAGCTACTGCTACAGCTGCAGCTGCAGGCTCGATACCGTAATCATCCTTTAAGATACCAGCTAGTTCATTTACTTCCTTTACAGTTAAATTTACTAACTGCTCAGCGAATTCTTTCAAATCTGCCATTTTACCTCTTGATTAAATTTAAATTCTAATTTTTTAAGATCAATTATTAACGTTCTGACAAAGTCTTTACAAGACCTGAAAGTGTTTGTCCGCCACTCTGAAGAGCAGAAACAACGTTCTTTGCAGGAGATTGTAACAACCCGACGATTTCACCAATAAGCTCTTCTCTTGATTTGAGTTCGCTTAAGGTATTTAAGTGTTGTTCACCAATGAAGAGATCTGTATCGATGGAAGCACCCTTCAATGTTGGACGACCGTCTGCGTCAGTTTTTTTAAATTCCTTTATAATTTTTGCAGGTGCATTAGCTGTTTCCTTAGAAAACATTACACCGGAAAATCCTTTCAATACGTCATCAAGTCCCGAAAAGTCTGCGTCTAATGACTCAAGAGCTTTCTTGATCAAAGTGTTTTTCACCACTTTATACTCTACTCCTTTGTCAAAGCACATGTTTCTGAACTTGTTGATTTCAGCAACAGTTAAACCTGACGTATCTGTTATGTAGAAACTCCCGTTTTCCTGAAACTTCTCTGAGAGTTCGTTGATAATCTCTGATTTTTCTTCTCTTGTCATGATTATTAACCTGTTACAGTACTTTTGTCAATTGTAATACCTTTACTCATAGTTGAAGAAAGCGTGACGCTCTTCAAATATGTCCCTTTGGCAGAAGAAGGTTTCAACTTATTGATTGTTGACATCACTTCCATCACATTTTCCCTGATTTTATCAGCAGTGAACGACGCTTTACCAACACTTGTATGTATGATACCAAACTTATCTACTTTGAAATCAATTTTACCAGACTTAACCTCTCCAACTGCCTTAGCAACATCCATAGTTACTGTACCGGACTTAGGGTTTGGCATCAGTCCTCTAGGACCTAATACTCTACCCAGTCTACCTACTTTAGCCATTACTGTTGGCATTGTGATGATTACATCAATATCAGTCCAACCACCTTCGATCTTTTTAATGTAATCATCAAGACCTACGTGATCTGCACCTGCAGCTTTAGCATCTTCTTCCTTATCTGGAGTACATAAGACTAAAACCTTCACCTCTTTACCTGTACCATGAGGAAGTGCAACAACACCTCTCACCATTTGATCAGCTTTTCTTGGATCAACGCCTAATCTAACGTCAATATCAACTGATGCATCAAATTTTGTGAAAGTAATTTCTTTTACAAGTTTAGCAGCTTCTTCAAGAGAATATTCCTTCTCAAGATCAACTTTCTCTAATGCTGCTTTCTGATTTTTTGTAAGCTTACCCATCGTCAATATTAATTATTAGCCCAAGGAGCGTCTCCTGAAATTTTCACACCCATACTTCTAGCAGTACCAGCAATCATTCTCATCGCAGGCTCTACACTAAAAGCATTCAAATCAACCAGTTTTGTTTCAGCGATTTCTTTCACCTGATCCCAAGTAATCGAACCTACTTTAGATCTGTTAGGCTCAGAAGAACCTTTCTTCAACTTAGCTGCATTCATGATCAAAACTGCCGCAGGAGGAGTTTTGATGACAAAGTCGAAAGACTTATCACTATAAATAGTAACAAGCACCGGTAAAACCTGACCTTGCTTCTCCTGAGTTCTTGCATTGAATTGCTTACAGAACTCCATAATGTTAAGACCTTTACTACCTAAAGCAGGTCCAACAGGAGGCGAAGGATTCGCCGCTCCACCTTTAATCTGGAGTTTTAAGTATCCACTTATTTCTTTAGCCATTTTGCTAATCTATTTTTTCTACCTGAATGTAATTCAACTCGACAGGCGTATTTCTGCCGAAAATTTTAACCGTAACATTTAACTTTTTACGCTCTTCGAACACCTCTTCTACTGTACCTGTAAAACCACTGAAAGGTCCGTCCATTACTTTCACAGACTCACCTACTATATATGGTGTTTCAAGCTTTTCGTCAAGATCTTCTACTTCATCAACTTTACCAAGAATTCTATTTACTTCAGATTGCCTTAGAGGAACCGGAACTTTGGAAGCTTTGGTAGATCCGGAACCAAGAAATCCGATAACTCCTGGTATGTCAGTTATTGTATGTTGCGCCTCTCCATGAGAGAGATCAGCGAAGACAAGCACATATCCAGGAAAGAAATTCCTTTCCCGAACTCTTTTCTTGCCATTACGCATTTCATATACTTTCTCAGATGGAATTAAAATCTGAGGAATGAATTCTTCTAAGCCCCTACGGGTAATCTCCATTTCGAGATAACCTTTAACCTTTTTTTCCTGCCCACTTACAGCCCGAACTACGTACCATTTTAAATTCTCACTCATAATAAAATGACTTTAAAACTCTTCGTAAAACCAGGTTAAAGCATTATCAAACCCTAAATCAATCAGGCCTATTAACAAAGCAAAAATAAGAGACGCTATTAATACCAAAAATGAACTATTTTGCAATTCATTGTACTTTGGCCAAGTTACCTTGTTGACCATCTCATCATAAGACTCTTTAAAGAACTCAACGATTTTTGCCATTTTCTTATTTTTATCTAAATAAAGTGCACGGGAGGTAAGATTCGAACTCACGACCTTTGGTTTTGGAGACCACTGCTCTACCAGCTGAGCTACACCCGTAAAAAACTAACAGCCCAAAAGGACTGCAAAGTTAGATAGTTACTTATTAAAAAACAAATACGCCTGAATTTATTCAGGCGTATTTTAAGTAATATATATTATTTAGTCTAAGATTTCAGTTACCTGACCAGAACCTACGGTTCTACCACCTTCTCTAACGGCAAATCTTAATCCTTTTTCCATTGCGATCGCATTGATTAAGTTAACCTCGATAGTAACATTGTCACCAGGCATAACCATCTCAACATTTTCAGGAAGTTTGATCTCACCAGTTACGTCAGTTGTTCTAACGTAGAACTGAGGTCTGTACTTGTTAAAGAAAGGAGTATGTCTTCCTCCTTCTTCTTTTGAAAGTACATAAACTTCAGCTTTGAAGTGAGCATGAGGAGTTACTGAACCAGGCTTACAAATAATCATTCCTCTTTTGATCTCAGATTTTTCAATACCTCTTAACAAAAGACCAACGTTATCGCCAGCTTCACCTCTATCTAATATTTTTCTAAACATCTCAACACCAGTCACAGTAGACTTCATGTCTTCTGCACCCATACCGATAATGTCTACAGGGTCTCCAGAGTTGATTACGCCTCTCTCAATTCTACCCGTTGCAACAGTACCTCTACCTGTGATAGAGAATACATCCTCTACAGGCATCAAGAAATCCTTATCTACATCTCTTGTAGGTAATGGAATGTACTCATCAACTGCAGCCATTAACTCCTCTACTTTAGCAACCCAATCAGGCTCGCCATTAAGAGCACCTAGTGCAGAACCCTGAATTACAGGAATGTCATCACCTGGGAAATCGTACTCAGATAAAAGCTCTCTTACCTCAAGTTCAACTAGCTCAAGAAGCTCTTCATCATCAACTAAATCAACTTTGTTCATGAATACTACCAATGCAGGTACACCTACTTGTCTTGATAATAAGATGTGCTCTCTCGTTTGAGGCATAGGACCGTCAGTAGCAGCAACCACGATGATAGCACCGTCCATCTGCGCAGCTCCTGTGATCATATTCTTCACATAATCGGCGTGACCAGGACAGTCTACGTGGGCGTAGTGTCTGTTATCTGTTTGGTACTCAATGTGAGAAGTATTAATCGTAATACCTCTTTCTTTTTCTTCAGGAGCATTGTCAATAGATGAAAAGTCTCTGGTTTCAGCAAGACCTTTTTCTGACAATACTTTAGAAATAGCGGCAGTTAATGTAGTCTTTCCATGGTCAACGTGACCTATAGTTCCTATATTAACGTGCGGTTTCGAACGGTCAAAGGTTTCTTTTGCCATGTCTGAAAATCCTCAGTTTAGTTATTTACAAATCAATTATTAAATTTCTTCTTCACCGTGAGCCAATGACGGGATTTGAACCCGTGACCTCTTCCTTACCAAGGAAGCACTCTACCCCTGAGCTACATCGGCTGAAAATGAAAAGAGCGGGTGATGAGGCTCGAACCCACGACCTACAGCTTGGAAGGCTGTCGCTCTACCAACTGAGCTACACCCGCTTATTGCACCTGATATTATTAGGTACAGTTTTTCTTTTTCAAAAACATTTTGAGTCAAACTTTCTTAACTCTATTAGTAATCTGACTAGCTTGAATTTGCGAATCATGTCAACTTACGTCTTGCAAGGCTGCCCTCTATTAATCGAATAATCGAACCGGCGAACTAAAGCCTCGTACAATTAAAATTCACATTTCAATATATTGTGGGGGGAGCAGGATTCGAACCTGCGAAGACATAAGTCAACGGATTTACAGTCCGTCCCAGTTGGCCGCTTTGGTATCCCCCCAACTAGTTTTACAAGAGATCTTTATCTCTCACATTCCCTTCCTTTTGTTTAAGGAAATGCAAAAGTATACGCTTTTTCCTTTTATTCAAATTTATCGTGAAAAATATCTGCTTTTTTTTCAGGGCCTCTATTAAAGCTTCTCGTACAGTGCTGAAAGCTCCTCATCCTGCTCTGTTTCTCTGATTTCTTTGAGTATATTTTCAACGTCTATATCGTCGCTAAGCAGAAATAAAATCTGATAAGCGGAATACCTTGTATAAGTAACCTCGCTACTCATAGCAATCTTTTTGAGGAGTGGAACTGCTTTTTGCTTAAACTCTGTATCACGACCAATGATAAACTCTGCATAGTACTGAATAAAGTAAAAGAGCTTTCCTGACCTGAACTTCATCAACCTTTCCTGATACCAGTCAAAGTAGGCATCATCCTCCGTGGTGTTGACATAGTTTGCAGTTGGTAATAGTACGTCGATCTGATTTTCACTGATAAACGGTTTGAAAATATCATCACGATCAACAGAGTCCAACAATAATATTCCTTCCAGCGCCACCCCCTGCACTCCATAGGAAGAATCAGAAACGCCTTTCAGGATCTCATTCCTGAATTTACCAGGGTCAAACTCTAATAGGGCATATAAAGCTCCTGCCCTCACAGCAGATTTCTCATGTTGAGTCAATTCCATAACCCGATCCTTAAGATTGCTGTTGGTAAAGTAATCCGGAGCGGACTGGAGAAAGTCTAATGCGAGTGTGATAATTCTGAATGATTGATCTTTCAACGCGATCTCCAATGCACTTTTCATGAGCTCAAAATCATCAAATGTTGCGATCTGCTCAAATGCGCGATACCGTGCCACTAATTTATCCACATTCTTCAACTGAAAAAGAAGCGCTTCTTTACTTTGTTCGTAATTGATCTCACCAACTAACTCTTGCTGTCCATCAAATAGTATCAAATCCGGTTTTTGCGCTAACGGAATTTTAATTTCTTCTTCTACCGAATTCAGCACAACCGGAAATCTCTCGAATTCATCTCCTTTGAAGAAATCAATAAAGATGGGTAAGTTAAATAAAGGCGCTTCTTCAAAGTTCTGCACCTGGCTTACCTTCAATATGAGCGTGTCTCCCCTGTAAGATTCTTCTACATTGATAACAGGATGGCCGGAGTTCAGGAACCATTGATTGAAAAACCAGTTCAGATCTTCTCCAGTTATTGCTTCGAACGCTAATCTTAAGTCATGAATTTCTACTGTTTGATAAGCATTTTTCTTTAGATATAGATTTAGCGCAGCATAAAATGCTTCATCGCCAATGTAGGTTTTTAGCATTCTCAGTACAGCACCGCCTTTTTCATAGGAATGCCTGTCGAACATATCCTCTTTGTCGTCGTAATAAAACCTAATCAGATCTTTTACTTCTTCTTCAGCTTCTTCGAAGTAGTTTTCAAGAGCCAACATGGCATGATAATCCCCTTCGTCTTCACCGTATTTATGACCGATCCAAAGCGCTTCGCTAAAATCAGCGAAACTTTCATTAAGTGTGAGGTTTGACCAGGACTCGCAGGTTACCAGATCTCCAAACCAGTGATGAAACAATTCATGCGCAATGATGTAGTCCCAGTTTTCGTCTAAAAGCTCTTTTTCAGTCACGTTCAGATCTTCCATAAAGACAGTAGCGGTTGTATTTTCCATAGCACCTGAAACAAAATCCCGCACTACCACCTGATTGTATTGTGGCCAGGGGTACGGGTAGTTGAGCAATTTTGAAAAATACTCTATCATTTCAGGTGTATTGCCAAAAACCGCTTTTGCTGATTGTTCATATTCGGGTTCCACATAATAGCCAAGCTCAATATCCCGCCATTGATCACTGATTTTTATAAAATCACCAACAGCAATCATGAATAAATAAGGCGCATGCTCCTTGTCCATTCGCCAATAATCAGTTTTTGTCCCATCATTGTGATTTACAGAAGATACCTGCACACCATTGGATAGTGTCGTAAGGGTATCTGCCACTGTCAGGTAAACTTCCTGCGTTGTTTTTTCATTGGGAGAATCGATTGTTGGAAACCATGCCGAACTTGCCTGTGTCTCTCCTTGAGTCCAAATCTGTCGAGGTTTGTAAGGATCTTCACCGGAAGGGTTTATGAAATACAAACCCTTGTCTGAGGAGATGGCCTGACTACCTCCTTCACTGATCTCATTCGGTTTTGCTACATAGTCGATAACTATGATGATGTCTTCATTTCTGGTGTATGTTTTGTCAAGCGTAATGAAAATCTGATCATTGACGTAATCAAATTCCAGTTCTTTCTCAGCTGTATTATCCATCAAAAGAATGTTCTTAACTTCCATAGATCTGGCATCCAGAACGAGCAAATCTCTTGGATAAAAATAGGGAGTCAGCTTTAAGGTAGCTTTTCCAAAAACATATTGTTTTTCCCAATCAAAACTTAACTCCAGTTTAGTATGTAAAAGATCGAAAGTTCTTGATCTGGTAGCTCTGTAGTCTTTGATGGGATGGAAATAATCAACAATTGAAGTGTCATTTGTCCCTTCTAGTGCCAGCACATCGTACACTTGCTCTTCGGCAGGTTCTTGCTGTGTGGTCTGCGCAGTGGTGGGATCGATTTGGGTCGATTTACAGCCAAAAATCAAGATGATGATTATTGTTAATTGTCGAAGAAACATAGAAAATTTATTTAAACCGGAAAGATAATGTAATTTGCACATTGTAGACAACATGTGAAATAATGGAAGCAATAATAGGGGATAAAAAAATATCTATTGAACTTGAGAATGATGTAATTTCAGTAAACGGAAAACTCATTGAACCAGATATTAAAAACATCGGTGAAAATAAATTTAACGTCATCAAAGATCATAAAGTATATGACGTGGAAATCAGTAAGGTCGATGGCAAAGAATATGAGGTGAAGGTCAACGGTACATTATACCCCGTGGCTTTGAGAGACAAACTTGATTTAGTACTTGAAAAACTCGGTATAGATCAAAAATCTCAAAAGCAAAATGATGATATCAAAGCGCCAATGCCGGGATTGATTTTAAATGTGATGGCCAACGAAGGAGACGAAGTAAAAAAAGGAGATTCCTTATTCATCCTCGAGGCTATGAAGATGGAAAACGTCATCAAATCGCCAGTAGATGGTGTGATCACTGAAGTTACCGTTTCTGTAGGAGATTCAGTGGATAAGAGTAAAATTCTCTGCAAGTTTTAAGAGCTACATTTTCATTCAACATTGTCCCGGAATTTTTTCCTGCTTTTTTATGAACTGAGATCTCTCTAGAAATCGTGCTGATTCTTATAAACATTCAACTAACAAACTTTGGCAGATACCTCATGATTACTCAAGAGAAGTTCTATATTTGTAGCAATTAGATAAATCAAAAATAATGTATAAAAGGATTTTACTGAAGCTCAGCGGAGAGGCTTTAATGGGGAACAAACAATATGGTATTGATTCGGACAGGTTGAATCAGTATGCGAATGAAATCAAAAAGGTCCATGACAAAGGTCTTGAAATAGCAATTGTAATAGGCGGAGGTAATATTTTCAGAGGTGTTCAGGCTTCCAGCGTTGGAATTGACAGGGTACAGGGTGACTACATGGGAATGTTAGCAACTGTTATCAACGCGATGGCTCTACAAAGTGCTCTCGAAAAGCAGGGTATGTATACCAGATTGATGTCGGGAATAAACATGGAGCAAGTTTGCGAACCTTTTATCAGAAGAAGAGCAGTAAGACATCTTGAAAAAGGCAGAATTGTGATTTTTGGTGCTGGTACTGGTAATCCTTATTTCACTACTGATTCTACAGCCAGTTTGAGAGCCATAGAAGTTGAGGCGGAGGTAGTACTGAAAGGCACCAGAGTAGACGGTGTTTATTCTGCTGATCCGGAAAAAGACCCTGAAGCGACTAAATATTCCAACATCAGTTTCCAGGAAGTATATGAGAAAGGTCTCAACGTCATGGATATGACGGCATTTACTCTTTGTCAGGAAAATAAATTACCGATTATTGTATTTGATATGAACAAGCCTGGAAACCTGGAAAGGACAGTTGCAGGAGAAGGAGTTGGTACATTAATTAATTAAAATATTAAAATGGAAGATATAGATTTTCTTTTAGCAGAAGCAGATGATTCGATGGGCAAAGCAGTCGATCATACCGCTAAAGAGCTCATTAAAATCAGGGCGGGAAAGGCCATGCCCAATATGTTGGACGGTTTGATGGTTGAGTATTACGGTAGTCCGACTCCTATTGCACAGGTTGCTACAATCAACACACCTGATGCCCGGACACTGGTGGTAAAACCGTGGGAAAAAAGCACAATCCCTGAAATAGAAAAAGCAATTATCAACTCTGACCTTGGCCTAAACCCTCAAAACGATGGTGAGATTGTAAGACTCAACATTCCACCGTTGACGGAAGAAAGAAGAAGATCGCTGGTAAAGCAAGCTAAAGGCGAAGCTGAAAAAGGCAAAATCAGTATTCGAAATGCCCGTAAGGAAATAAATGATTCTCTGAAACAGTTGCAAAAAGATGGTGTCTCCGAAGATGCTGTAAAATCTGCCGAAGAAGAGGTTCAAAAGAAAACCAATGCTTTTTCTGCTAAAATCGACGAGTTGTTGGTGCAGAAGGAAGAGGACATCATGACAATCTAGGCATGATTGAAAGAATAAAACTTTTAGCCATCCTGATTAAGATCTGGATGGCTTTTTCTTTTTGTAAACAGGAACCGTACTGCAAGGTTCGCCATACATGATGCTACTGCAATAAGGCTGCAGAATTTTCACAACTTCCACATAGGCAAATGCCGATAAATTTAAATCTCCACATCCTTTGATAACTACTTTCGCATTGTCAAAGTCTTCGCCCCGAATTTTTTCTATATTTTTCTGGATCAGGTATTTATCAAGATCATCAATGCTACCAAAAACCAGATCCTTTGCAAATGGCTTTAAGTTAACAGCAACAAGCATATAGGCCCATGTAGGAACTATAGCGTCAGCCGAGCAGATAATAGCAACGTATTTATCCTGAAATTGAGACCAGTCAAATTCTTTAACGTGTTGCCTAAAGTCCTTTTCCCGAAGTATCAACCCTTGGAAAAGCTGATCAGCAATGTCGTAAACAACCTTATCATCACGCGGATAGTATTCTTCCAGATCAATTGTCGTTAGTTTACTATTTAAAACCCTATTTACTATTTGCTCTTCCATCTTCTGTTCTGCTATTACAATAACGGTTTTGATTTTATTGCCTTGAATTCCTTAAAATAATTAGGCTCATAATAGGCTAAATTCTCAAATGCTTCTTTTTCAAATCGCTCATTGGCAAGCAAGCCAACAGCGGATGCTTTTACCTGAACATCGTCCAAATAATGCACATAATCCAAACCTTGAAACAACTCTTTTGTTTTCCCAGCTCCGTTTCCAAACAATAACAATTTTTTATCTGTAAAAGATTCAAAAGAGTCTCTTTCCAATGGAATAGCAGATGTAGGTAACAGCTCATTAAGATCGAAATCATAAAAGCTAGTATAAACCTCCATTCTTCTGGCATCAAGCATTGGGCAAAAGATGTATTCACTTAAAGGTTCACTAACTACCGAAAAGGCAAGAGCCTTCAATGTATTTATTGCGATTAATGGAATATCCAATGCAAAACAAAGGCCTTTAGCTATGGAGGAACCGATTCTCAGTCCTGTATATGAACCAGGTCCATCAGAAAGAGCTACGGCCTGCAATTGCATCTTTTGCACATTACAATTAACCAACAGTTCTTCGATAATGGCAGGGAGCAGAGAACTATGAGATTTATCGAGGTAATAATTCTGCTCAGCGATTAAATCACCCTCATTGATCAGGGCTACTGAACAAGTGGTAGTCGCTGTTTCTAAACTTAAAATCAACTATCTAGTTTTTAATAGATTTTGATATCGAACCGGATCTTCAAATAAATCAAGGGCAGCTTGAATGTCATTGTCGTTTTGGAAAGAAACTTCAATAAGCCCTTTTTCAAGATAATATCTGGAAGCAATGTCCTGCTCTAGCAATTCTCTTATTTCATTTTCGAAAGTCACCAGATCATTTTTCTTGATCGAAGCTATTTCGTCCTGAACTGTTTTCAGGTGACTCATTATTTGCTGATTGTTTTTCTCGTCTTTTGCATTTTCAATCAGCTCATCGATCTCAATTTCCAGCTTGGTTTGATAATCATATTCCTTATCTGATAGCCACTCAACAAAATCTTTGTAGTCTGCATCTGTGATTCTGAAATTTCTCGGGTCGCCAATCTCCGGATGATCGTAATAATATTTAGTCGCATAGTGAAACAGCAGATACTTCTCCGTCAGTTTCTTTGAGACAGGAGCAAATTCCTTTTCATTGACAGGGATATCAGGGTCTACTCCTCCACCGTCGTAAACAACCCTGCCGCCATAGGTTTTGAAAGCTACTTTGAGTGAATCCGGAATCTTGCCGACACTTCCATCAGGGTTTCTGTTGCTGTAATCAATTGCCTGGATGCATCTTCCACTAGGAATGTAATATTTTGCAGTTGTCACTTTCAGCTGGCTATTGTAAGAAAGCTGCCTTGATATCTGCACCAATCCTTTTCCGAAAGTCTTTCTGCCTATTAACACACCACGATCATAATCCTGCACTACTCCAGCCACAATTTCGGAAGCTGAGGCACTGGAACTTCCGGTTAAAACCACCAAAGGGATATCAGTATCCACAGGTTCGTTGAGCGTGTAATACGTTTCATTCTTTGATTGAAACTTACCTTTGGTGCTAACTACTTCTTTTCCTTTAGGTACAAATACATTAGAAATATTGACAGCTTCCTGCAGGAGTCCACCAGGATTTCCTCTCAGGTCGAGAATTATATTTTCAGCTCCTTTACTTTTCAGGTTTTTAACAGCATTTTTTACCTCCTGTCCTGCTTTCGGAGTAAAATCGGTGAGTTTGAGATAGCCCACTTTCTCGTTGATCATTCCGAAATAAGGAACGTTCTTAATAGAGATTTTCTCACGGGAAACGGTTACAATAAATGGCTCAGTTTCGCTCATACGCTCTACTTTCAGTTTGATGCCGGATTTTGACTGACCTTTCAATAGCGTAGAAATCTCGCTACTGGTTTTATCAGACAAATCGATCCCATTGATTTCCAGTATCCTATCACCGATTTTCAAACCAGCATCATGAGCCGGATAACCTTCGTAGCACATTAATACCGTGTTCACGTTATCAACCCGCTGGACTAAGGCTCCAATCCCACCATATTCGCCAGTGGTCATTGTTCGGTAATTCTCGATCTGATCTTCAGGAATATAATTCGTGTATGGATCTAGAGAACCTAACATCGCGTCTATACCCGTTTTGATCAACTTATTTGGGTTTAGTTCATCAACATAATAAGAGTTGAGTTCCTTGTAAAGAGATGCGAAAATGTCGAGGTTCTTAATAATCGCAAAATAATTATCATTGACAGCAGGTTTTGCTGCCATGAGCAACAAAAGGGATATAGAAACCGCTGCTGTTATTTTAAAGTATTTTTTCATGCTCTCTGATCCTGATTGCTGATTCGACAATTTTCCGTTGCATCATCGGCGTCAGCTTGTTGTCGAATGATTATGAAACTGAAATTAAATATAATCAAAGTATCCCTACTCTTTGATTGGTAAACGCTTTAAAACTTTTATTAGTTTATTTTTCAGGGTTTTGTACGGTAAGATTTCCTTCCCAGTGTAGATGATCGCAATGCTGTATTTAATTTCAGAGGGATAAATCAGCTGTTTGTTGGTTCTGTAAACCTCACGGATTTTTCTTTTAATGAGGTTTCTTGCTACAGCTTTTCGAAAGTACTTCTTGGGAACGGAAATTAAAACCTGATGATATTCTTGTTCGGAAGACTTTGCAGGCAGGTATTTCAATAAAAAAGGATATAAAAAATGAGAGGAGCCATTTTTAAAGAGCTCCTCTATTATTTTTTTATGGTACAGCCTCTCATCTTTGGAGAAGGTGTTTCCAACAATATCGTCAGTGTGCTTATTACTTCCCATATTGTGTAAGAGGCCATAGTACTTTTACAGCCTGATAAAAATCTTATTTCTTGTGTCTTCTTTCGTCAGAAACAGTCAGTTTCTTCCTTCCTTTTGCTCTTCTTTTAGCAATTACAGATCTCCCGCTTACAGATTCCATTCTGGCTTTAAATCCGTGCTTATTTTTTCTCTTTCTTTGAGAAGGCTGAAAAGTTCGCTTCATGTCTTTTACTGTTTGTTATTAAATACCATTTATATTTAATGGGCTGCAAAGATAATTAGGTTTTAAGCAAAAACAAATGTATACAGATACTTTAAAGCGATTACCTAAAATTACTTACCAGTAGAACTTTTTGGCATTGATAATTTCAAGGACTTCATCAGGAATCAGGTATTTTGGTGACTTCCCTTCCCTGATCATCGATCTGATCATTGTTGCAGAAATATCTATTTTAGGCGCTTCGATAAACTTCACATTATTATAACTATGATTGCTCTTTTCCGAGTGAGGTCTCGGATAAACCAACAGCCCGTAATCATCGAGAATTTTCTGATAGTTTTTCCACTTGTGAAAGTTCTTCACATTATCCTCGCCTATCAGCAGTTTAAAATCATGATTGGGATGTTTCTCGCTCAAATAAATCAGTGTATCGATAGTGTAGCTAGGTTTCGGCATATTAAATTCGATATCTGATGCTCTGAAAGAGTAGTTATCATCAATAGCAGCCCGTACCATGTCCAGTCTGTCGAATTCGTGAAGAAGCTTTTTGTTTTTTTTGAATGGATTTTGAGGGGAGACTACAAACCATACTTCATCAAGATCAGACAATTCTTTAATAGCTTGTGCCACTATCAGGTGTCCTGTATGAATGGGATTGAAAGAGCCAAAAAATAATCCGATCTTCATATCAGTTATGATTTAATGAAATCGGAGGTAATCTTTTCCGCATTTGCTAATGACTGCTCCAGGTCTTTGTTGACTATCACCAGATCGAAATCAGATTCGAACTGCATTTCCTGTTGTACTTTTTGAAGCCTTTTTTGCAAATCTGACTCAGCCTCTGTCTTTCGGCCTTTCAACCTGCTTTCAAGTGTTTTGAGATCAGGTGCTTTCACAAAGATTGCCAGTGCATTGTCGCCAAAGTACTTTTTCAGGTTTAAACCACCTTTTACATCAACATCAAAAACAACAACCTGATCATTTTGCCAAATTCGGTCGATTTCACTTTTCAGCGTTCCATAAAACGTACCTTCATATACTTCTTCCCATTCAATTAATTCCTTCTGCTCTATGAATTTTTTAAAGTCGAACAAAGCCAGGAAATGATAGTCCACACCATTGGTTTCAACACCTTTTCTGGGATTTCTGGTAGTTGCCGAAATTGAGAAGGCAAGTTCGGGAAACTTACTTACCAGGTGTTTTACGATAGTGGTTTTACCTGATCCCGAAGGAGCAGAAAAAATTAAGGCTTTGCCATTATTCATTGAAATGGAATACTATTAGGTTGGTAAAATCGCTGTTCTAATGGTATCCACTAAATCGGAAGGTACAGTTTGTCTGTCGGCTTGTTGCTGAATCATCAACTTGATCTCTTTTTCAAGATTATATTGCCTCAGACAATGAATGCACTTTTCTATATGCTCATTAAAATACTTTTCCTGTTCACCACTTGCCTGATTATCAATCATCAGTTTCAGGATTTCATAACACTTTTCAAAGTTGCTACAGCCTACTTCAGAAGAGTTTTCCATTTAGTTTGATACTGTTAAAGGTAATCTTGGCGACAAAATAAATTAAATTCTACTTATAACCCATACTTTTTGCATAAGAACTTAGCTTTTGCTTTAACAAGTTCCTGGCTCTGTGCAATCTCGATCTTACTGTTCCAATGGGTATATCGAGAATTTTAGCCATTTCCTCATAGGTAAAACCTTCCAGGTCACATAGAATGATCACTGTTCTGAAATCTATCGCCAAAGAGTTCAGCGCAATGGTAACTTCATCCCCCATCATATCTTTGAGTGTCTCCACTCTCAGATCGACAGTTTTAGATTCATCTATGTCGTCAGAATTGTAATAATTCTCCACTTCCTGGTAATCTACCTTTACAGGCTGCTTACTTTTCTTGCGGAAGTCATTGATGAAACTATTCTTTAGTATTCGGAACAACCATGCTTTTGAGTTCGTTCCTTTTTGAAAAGAATTAATGAATCTAAATGCCTTCATGTAGGTGTCCTGCACGAGATCTTTAGAGTCATCTTCATCAAAGGTAAGCTTGTAGGCGAAGTTGTACATAGAATCGATGTGTGGCATAAATTCGCCATCGAAAATCTGTACTTTTTCACCTTCGGTATATGTCGGCTTTAATTTTGTTTCTTCTGTTATCATATCTCCTCCTCACATACTTTGTATGTAGTAGATTTTTACGTGATAGACTAACTATTGTTAGTTTTAAAATAGAAAATGTCTTGTGCAAGCGAAAAGTTTGATCTTATTTGCAATTTCGTTTGAGTAGTTTTTCGAAAATGAATATTCTTTTTACCACATATCAGGGGCATAATGAGGGTTCTACCCAGTCGATTACATTTTTATGCAAAGGTTTGTCTGATAGAGGACACAACGTATATTTAGCTTGTCGCAAGGAAAGTTTCATATTCGAATTGATGCAAAATACCAATGTAAAAATCATCCCGATGGTATTTAAAGGCAAACTTGACCGGAAGAATATCAAGCATATCCGCAGGGTAGTTGAAGAGTATCAAATAGATCTGATCAATGCGCAGGCAAGTCTCGACAGGTATTCCACGATTTTTGCCAAATGGTTTTACAAACTTGATGTTAAACTGGTACATACCCGCAGGCAAAAACCTGAGAGTGACGGCTTATTTATCCAGACGTGGTTGTATTCGAAAAAGACTGATAAGATCGTCGCTGTTAGCGATGGTGTAAAACAGGGCTTGGTTAAACTGGGGATACCGTCAGATCATGTGAAAGTAATTCACAATGGAACTCCAAGGAGTAAATACGAAAATATAGATTCAACTATCACTGATTCACTGAAAGCTTACTATGGCATAAAAAAGGGAGATAGAGTAATAGGATGCGTGTCCAGAAAGAAGAAACAGATCCAGATCATTGAAGCTCTCAAATATCTTGACTTCCCGGTTACGATGATTTTCGTTGGGATTACCGAACCTCCAAATTACAAAGAGATCGAAAGTACCTATCATGTAAAACACAAGGTATTTTTTGAAGGTAAAATTCCTCCTGAGCGTGTGCTGGCCCATTACGCTTTATTCGATATCAAAATTCTGGCTTCTACAATGGAAGGGTTGTCGCAGAGTTTGCTGGAATCTATGTTTATGAATGTACCGGTGATTGCTACAGCGGCATCCGGAAATCTGGATTTGATAAAAAACGGAGAAAACGGCTTATTCTTTCAGGACGGTGATTCAACAGAAATTGCTCAAAAAATCAAGTATCTATTTAACAATCCCGAAGTGAAA
>JBCBHL010000041.1:0-28854 GCA_038525605.1 Bacteroidota bacterium | reverse complement strand
TCTGAATCTGGATAGGGCTCAAGCCTACCTGTTTTGCTTTTTCCCAAAGCAGCACTTTAAAAACCTCCGAAACCCGCTCCAGTCCAGCTACAATTTTGCTCGAAATGTCTTTTTGTTGCTGTTCCGGATTAAATGTACTGTTTTTCATAAATGTGCTGATCGGATAAAAGTTTCCAAACAAAGTTAGCAATCCTAATCAAACAACTTGGTCATTTGCTTCAGTTCTTGCTGAACTATCTCGTAGGAGACATGACCAAACCAACTTTCAAAAATCTCCAGTTGATCATTGAATATAATCATGGAAGGTGTGCCTTTCAACTGGTTTAAAGTGAAGGTAAGGGCTAGCTCCTGTTGATTTTTCAAGTATGATACCACCTTTTCTGTCAAAGACTGCTGATCGAATTGTGACCAGACTTTATAGTTTGGATTACTGTTGCAGATAAATTCAGCACCGGCTTCATAATCAAACTGAGGTCCTGCTTTTCTATCCATCGCCACAGGAAATTCTACCGGGTAAGGAAACTCTGTGAGTCCCTGATGTTCAAACACCTTTTTGGTTTCTCCAATGATCTCATTGTTAAAAAGCAACCGTTTGGTGTTTTCTTCAGTGTTCAAATCAAAATCTTCAAATGCCGTGGAAAGCCCTAAAAATGAAATCTGGTCACTAAATTCCCGGTAAAGCCGGTTGACCATCGGAATGGCATAGATGAAACAACCAGGGCAGTTGACCTGGAAAACCAATAGAAAATTTAGTTTCCCAGGAGTAAAGCTGCCTTTTAATAATGATTCATGTTCTAAAATCAGTTTTTGCATTTATTGACAATTTTCAAATTCTATGATTGAATAGCCCTTCGATTCTATTTCATCCACTACATTTTCCGTGGCATGTTCTACATGACACAACCGACATTCTTTCGTAGATAGTTGACCGGTTTGAAAAGACTTATCCCTGAGATAGTCCATTCCGAAATTAAACACTGTTTGTTCGTTGATTACATCGGTAGGAACCAGAATATCAAAATGCATCAGCAAGCCATCGGTTCTTTTTACATAGGTGTCCCAGACTGAAACTTTCATACTGTTACTATTTATTTAATCTGATATGGTAGAGACAAATCTCCGCTTGCGACGCTGAAGACTTCATAAACACCCAGCATCGGCAATTGCTCATTGCTAGTATTGACCTTCATAAAGGCTGCAAACCCATCATATTTAAAATCTACCTGATTATTGATTCTGTAAGTAGGCACCACAACTTTGATACTGTTGTTGCTGTTAGTGACCGGATACCCGGGTGAGTCCATGTACATAGGCATGCCCGGATTTGTTGGAGGCAATACCACAGATTCATCTGCTTTTTTAAACTGCTTGACCGCCAAACCGCCAGCCACTCTTTTGTCTTCCTGTAAGACCACCCAGTGAGGGTGCCAGATAACTCCGTCATTATTAAATACCTGATCGTTGTTTTCATCCCAAAGTGGCGTATCATCAAAATCGGGGTGAGAAGTCAAAGCAAGCGCGACGATACCCTCCGTTTTATTAAAACCCACATCTGTAGATTGTAAGCTGGTTGGGAAAACATAGCCCAACACATGTGCACCGTCAAGCTGACCGATGAGCTTTGGTGTGGTTTTACCGGCAGTACCCTTTACCTGAATTTCCCAAATGGTAATTCCTAAAGCTTCATCATTGCTCACAGTTACACTTTCAATGCTGAGGTCATCGCCTTTATAGCCGCTATCCTGTGCGCAGGAAGTTGTAATGCTAATCAGAAATGTCGCAATTAGTATTGATATAATAGATTTCATATGATTTGAATTTAAGAGCCAGGACTCATAATATATTAGGAGTCCTAACTTTTATGAATAAAAAATTTTATGCTTTTACATCAGCTATTGAAGCGCCGAAGTTGATATGCAGGGCATTGCCATTGGGTGTTACCAATGCAGGAACCGATTTTACACCGGAATTTTCTGCTTCTGAGATTCTTCCCTTGTCTTCTCCGATATTAACTACTTCCACATTGTCAGCACCAACCAGGTTAATGATGTCATGTTCTGCACTGACGCAGACCGGGCATCCGGCATGATAAAAAATTGATTTTTCCATTTTGTTGAATTCATTGAATTATGATTTGCACTATTGTGACACAATAATAGTAAGGAATCCTAACTAAACAAAATTTTTGTCTGATTATTTCTGGAAACGAGCTGACTTTCCCGTGGCTGTCCTTATTGCTGAGCGCTCAATTAAGTGAATTTTATTGATTTTTTAGGGCTATGTAAAATTGTCCATGTGGAAGAGGAAAAACTCCATTCTTTAGCGGCTGCCTTTTTCGGAATATTGCATTGTAGCAAATAGTAGAAAATGAAAAAGAACATCAAATCAATTACTTCATTAACCCTGGTACTGATACTGGGAATTTTTAACTACAATTTTTCACAAGTGAACAATAAGAATATGCCGAAACAAGAAAAAATGGGTCTTTTAGTCATTTTAAAAGCTAAGGCCGGAAAAGAAAAAGAAGTTGAGAACTTTTTATTGAGTGGGCTGAGTCTTGTCAACAATGAACCTCAAACGGAAGCCTGGTTTGCCTTCAGAATTGATGAATCTACCTTTGGAATCTATGATACCTTCGATGCTGAGGAAGGCAGACAGGCACATCTGTCAGGTGAGGTTGCTAAAGCACTTCTGGCTAATGCTGATAATTTACTGGAAGACTTTTCAGTCGAAAGCAGTATCCAACCGATTGACCTGGTTGCCAACAGACATAAAGCAGGTACGCAGAAGAAGGGCTTGCTGGTCATCATGAATGCTAAACAGGGAAAATCAACAGATGTTGAAAGCTTTTTGATGGCAGGTAAAAACCTCGTAGCTGAAGAACCAAAGACGCTCTCCTGGTACGCCTTCAGGATCGATGAGAATACCTATGGAATATTCGATACGTTTGCCGCAGAGGAAGGTAGAGATGCTCACTTAACGGGTAAGGTAGCTGCTGCTCTGATGGAAAATGCGCCGACCATATTGGAAGGTTTTGAAGCTTCAGCGATTCAAAAGATCGATATTTTAGCATCTAAATAATGCTTATCTTTAACACAGAGAGGGGTTTGTGCCCCTCTTTTTTACAATAATTCATATCAAATAAGTATGGCTCAGGTAATAATTGACAAGCAAAATGGTGAACTCGCATTTAGACTTGAGGAGTTCCGGGACCTCAGTCAGTTTGATCACCTTCAACGGAAAAATTATTATTCAATAATCGTGTTGAATGACAGCCTGATAGATCTTTCAGTCGATTTTTCAACATTCAGAATTGATGGTGAATACATCGTTTGCATTTCTCCTTACCAGCCCTTTATGCTTGCTTCAGGGCAATCAGCCTCGGGGTATTTACTCAATTTTCATCCGGACTTTTTTTGTACCTACCGCCATCAGAATGAAATAGAGACTGAAGGTGTTTTATTCCACAATTTTAACCAGCCTCCTTATTTTGAAGTTGATGAGATAAAGACATTTCACAATTTGATCGCACAAATGTCCAGGGAAATGCAAAATGATTCAATTGCACAGCACGAAGTACTGGTCGCTTATTTGAAGATATTTTTGATCGAATCTGTCAGGCAGAAGAAACAGTTTGATAAGACTCAACTGAATCACACCTCAGGGCATCAATCTACTGTCATTCATCAGCTCGTTGATTTAATCGAAGATAAATTTTGTGTGCTCCACTCTCCACAGGAATATGCCGAATTGATGTGTTTAAGTTCCAGGAATCTGGCCGCTATTACGAAGAAGTTTCTCAATCAGACTTTATCTGATTTAATCATCAGCAGGGTGATCATCGAAGCGAAGAGAGAGTTGTATTTAACCTCGAAAACGATAAAAGAGGTGAGCGCACTGCTGGGTTATCAGGATGAGTTTTATTTTAGCCGGCTATTCAAAAAGAAGGTAGGTGTTTCTCCTGATGTCTATCGAAAAACGGTGGGTTTTGCAAAACTTGAAAAACCCTGATCATATAAAAACCTGTTGGCAAAAACGCTACTCAGCTTTGTTGATATCAAAAATTCCGTGAAAATCGTAAGTTTCCCATTTGGCTGGATGAGTGAGCTTGTTCTGTGGTAACATTTCCAGTATGGACTCTCTCATATCAACCCCTCTCAATAGGCCCAGCCCATTTTCCACGGCAATTTCTACCAAAGTAAAAAACGAATTGAATAGGGAATCATAAGACTCGCCAGGAGTAAAATCTTCCCTGCAATTCAGTAGTAATTCAGCATCTTCTTTTGCTATCCAATTGACGATCCCCATCATATCGGCACAGAAGTAATTATTAGCGTCTTCCAGGTTGTATAATGCTTCATTGGCTACTGTGCTACGTTTTGGGTTTAGCTTACCCAATAATCCGTGTTTGCCACAGTTTAAATGAGGGTAGAAATCAGCATAATGCTTAAACAGGTAGTATTCAAAAAACCTGTCGAAATCGTAGTAATGAGCATGTTCATTTAGATAAACTCTTTTTTGATCATCACTGTCCAATGCGTCGTATATTTGATGCTTTTTAAGGGAGTCATCAAACAGGTTAGAGGTTTCAATGATGCTTTCGACGGATTGTTCTATCAGTTGATTCAATTGATCAGCGGAAAGATCTGCAACCCCACCGATTCCGAATGATCGGATAAAATCCGAATAGTCCTTTAGTAATGTTTTGCTCTCTCCTTTTAAGACCGAAACGCCTTTTTCATAAAACTGATCACTATCAAATAAATGTAATGTATTCCATGCACCCATTGCTTTTGATGTTTACAACTTAGTTACAGCAAAAATTACAGACTTATATTAAAAGTTATTACGACAGATTTATTACGCATATTTTCAACTGAAGTACTAATTGAATTTTTGACATTTAATTCATAATAATGAATTATTAGTGTCCGGTTAAATTTTTTTCTGTCATAAAAACTAGCTTTATGTCATTTAAAGCGTCATTTTGGACTTGGTCAAAAAGGTAAGCCCCCTTTTCACTATGATGGCCTTCATTTCTTTTCCCGGTGGGGAACCACTTAGATGAAAAGAAACGAAGCAAAGAAAAATCAAGCCAAAAATATCGCCTCATCCGGGATTTTTGGCAGTCGCAGTGGCGCACCATCCAGCCCGCCTTTGTGAAGATTTTAAGCCTAAAAGCTACAGCTCATTTCCGAAACGCTATATCAGAACTGCTTTTTACACAGATCCTGCCCGGACAATAGTGATTATGAATTCATAATTCCTTAAAATTTCAAAGTTTGATAGTTACAACATCGAAAATTTATCTATGCAAAACTTAATGTGACAATGTCTATACCTAAATGCTATCAACAAATCGGGAAAAGACCTCCTTATGCCTGTCCAAATCCATATTAGCAGAAAGAGCGACTCTCACGATGTAATCTTTATCTCCTTCTTTGGTAGTTCCTTGCGTGGAAGTAGCCGGAATTGTCCAATAGCACCCTTTCAGTTGACCATAACTGACACAGTATTTACTTTCAACAGGGATTTCTCCAATCATCAGATTGATCAACTTGAGATTTAAAGCACGTTTGTAGGTTTCTTTTTCTTCGTCAGTAGTACCTTTTGTTGGTAAATCAAGCGAAAATACCGAAGGTGTAAATCCCTGAGAAGCCAGTTCTTCAGATACAAAATTGATTTTGGCGTCCGGAAGCTTTTCACTGATGAAGTTGACGAACTCACGGGTATTTTGATATGCTCCTGCTATTCTTTGATTCATGGATGGCAGCTGTTCTGCCAGAAATGCCATTTGGTCAACCGTGGCTTCATTGTCGCAGATAGAGAAATGCGAGGCAATTTTTTCCATTAATGGAGCTGCTTTGTCATTGGCCACACAAAAACCTGCCGTACACTTTCCACCGCTTGGAAACTTCGATCCACTGACGTAAGCGATGCTTCTCACATCAGCAAGAATTTCACCTTCTCCCAGGAAATGCACGTTTGGACAGAACGTCTGATCCAGGATAAAAACCGGATCGATGGCTGTCTCACCACTTGCTGTTTTCCTTTCTTTGGTCAATGTTGCTCTTAACTGTTCCAGGTCAGGGACTTCAACCCTGGGATTGGTCGGGATCTCCACAATAATGTAGGGAATCGCATTTTCTGCAGCCACCTGATTCAACACTTTATCGACACTTTGCACCATGTCCTGACCATCATCTACTGGTAGGTCTACTACCTCAATCTGATCACTACAGGCAGCCACCCTTCTTGCCTGGTCATTGGTACCTCCATAGCAATTGGGAGGAATGATGATTTTGATCGCTTTGTCTGGATGATTTTCGATTGCATCCTCAATCAGCCCCATCATGATGGCATATTGAACAGAAAGTCCGCTTGATCCTAATAGAGGCTCACCTTGAGTGCCCGTAATTTCTTTGATAGCTATCGAAACGATCGATTTATTCGTTTCCACGTCAACCTGCGTATTTCCATCGCTTTCCTGACCGAGTAGTCGATTCAGGGCAATTACCGTATCCGAAGGGGTCATCGCGATTGATTCTCTTCTTCTTACATGCTGAATTTCAGACACGTACTCACTGTTCTGATCACTATTGATTAATATGACACTTCCCAGTTGCTTATTGATGTTGACATGGAAATCAACATTTTCTGATAGGTTGAAATTGCTAACGTCTTCTTGGTTGGCAATAAATACTGTACTCCCATCAAATGGAACTATAGCTTCCGTATCATTTACTTTTTTGAGATCAAACCGGTAGCCATATACTTTTCTGATGGTATCTGCATCAAAACTTGTGGGTAAGTCGCCTGAATAAAGGATTTGAGTCTGTTTATTTTCGAGCAGGTTTTTTCTCAACACCGCCATCACGGGCATGGTTTGCGATGAGAAGCTGATGACATGGTCAGCGTTTGTATCGTAAAGTTGTGCAATAGTCCATTCTAAAACGCAAGACAATGGATGACCTAACCTTATGTAATCATAAGCGGTGGGTAATTCGCTTAAATGATCGAGTTGGTCACTCTCTGCTTTCGATAGCTTTTCGAATTCTTCTAAAAACTGGTATTTGGCTTGTTCTTCATTATATATATCCAGCCTGTGCGTGGTAAGTTTCAACCAATCAGCAGGCATGTGGTCCAATACGTTTTTAATAAAATTCAGGGTGTTGTTTTTATCCATTATCATCTGTTGTCTATCTGCCGGCAAGATACAATAATTTGATTCGAATATTACCAGCTGTTGCGATAAGGAAATACGATGATTTGGCCTTTGAGGTTTGTATTGAATGAATTAAAAATTAGCGTTTGTCTAATGCCTTGCAATGTGCCGATAAACGGCCGTTCTTTTGCATGCTATGCTTTCTTCAGACAACTAACCTCCTGGCGGATATCACACGTTATCTGCTCTGTAATTCTTCTAATGTATTAAAGGGGTCACATTTATTTTGGTCTTGTATTTTGCTTATTTATCTCTATCTTTAAAATAAATGCGGAAGCCGAAAAGCATTATTATAGAGTAGGCACTTTATCATCAAAACACAACTGTAATGAAAAAGATCGATCTTTTTAAAGAAGCAATTATCATCAACAAAAACGATCAGAGGAACATCAAGGCGGGAGACAGCTACCATGATGACACAGGAGATAGCATGCACAATGACACAGGAGACAGCTATCATAATGACGGAGGTAACAGCATTCACACGGACTTTGGCGATAGTACGCACGATGACGATCATTTGCCAGCACCTGGTGGACCAATAATTGGGCCGAGAACATAGTAAAATTTTCAATTCATTGCCTATAGGTCATCGATTTATAGGCAATATCTCCTCTATTCCAAACAACTATTTGTCTTGTCATTAGATGATCAAAAAAAAAGCAACTAAGTTTTTGTTCCTTACGACTTTTTCCAAAGAATCTCTGATAGAAAAAACGATGCTTCATTGTTTAAAGCACAACATTGAGGTAGTCAGAATCAATATAGAGGATTTTGTTCCTTATCAAAACAGCAACTTGCAGATTGCCATAATGGATCAGGATGTATCGCTAAAGGTTGGCGAAAAGCAACACCTGCTTAGCGAGTTCACGCTTATTTGGAAAAGAAGAATCAGCAATAATTTCCTCTCCGCTGAACGGCTGTTGGCCGGTTACCGCGATGCAGTAAGCCCGGAAATTAAAAGAAGTCTGATTTCTGAAATATATCAAGTTCGTGATCTGTTATTGCATTGTGCAAACAACCTTAATATACCGGTGATCAACGACTATGATCCTGTTTGCCTAAACAAGCCCTTTCAATCGATAAAAGCCGCACAATTTGGTTTACAGACACCAGCCATCCTGGTTTCCAACTCCAGTACAGAAATCAGATCCTTCGTTGAGACTAAACCAGCAATCACCAAACCATTAGGAGGCTTTGGCTACATGTTTGATGGTTCCGCTATTATGAGTGTTTACACGACCAGTGTTGATCAGTCGTACATAGAAAACATTTCGACCGACGTGATCTTTCCGTCATTTTTACAGGAACGTATCCAATCTCAATATGAACTGAAATGTATTCTTGTTGGGGGCGAGGTTTATTGCGTCAAACAATATAGCGTGGAAGATGGCGGTATCCCAACCACTGATATCAAAACAGCGATTGCTGAAAAGAAGATCAAAAAAGTGCAATACCACCTTGATTCATCAGTGGCAAATAAAGTAGTAAGCTTGTGTCAATATTACAAACTGGATCTGTGTACATTCGACTTAATATACGATGACCAAAAAGGGTATATCTTCATTGAAATCAATCCTGATGGCATTATAGAATACTATGGTGAATTCCTTGACAGTCCCATTCATGAAGCGATCTTTCGATTGCTGATGGATAGGGCCGGATTGCCAAATAACTGAACAAGGCCTTTTTTATACTTAACTGGTTACCAGTACCTTAAACTAATTTATTCGATGGACGAAACTGCTATTAAAAAGAAATATGATGACCTGACTAATCAGGGGCTGCTCCCTTTGGTCTTTAAAAACATTACGATTGAAGACCCTCAGTCGAATCATGAGTTGGTGGATAGGAGTCACTTTGTCTCGCCAAAGTTCAATACAAGAATGATGAACTTTCAATATATTGATCGTACGTTTATTGTCTAGCACAGAAAACAAAGAAGATGTCAACCGAGGAAGAATCGATATACATTGTAAGAGGAGGAAAAAGAAGTGCGCTAATTAATCTGGACACGTTGGAGTTGCGGGCAATTGAAAATAGCCGCATTGATCAACTGGCTGATCATGTAGAAATGCAACCAAACCTCAATAGACTGATTAAACCGACGAATAACGTCTACGATAAAGAAATACTGGATATCAGATTATTGCAGGAACACCAACTGAGCGATTTAGATAGCCATCTCCGTGATGGAATGGTCTATCATAACGTACGGATATTGTGTCCGGAAGATACGCTGATCCATGTAGATAATGTTCGTACATTAGCGCAGCTGATCAATCAAAAAATATATCATTTTGGTATCATCATTTTTATATCCGATGCTTACGATACAGATCATTTTAAGGCGGTCTGCAGAACTGAAAAAGTGATCACTTACAGTAAAGAAGACGATGATGGCAATCATTTTACACCACAACTGCACAGCAGTGCCCGTGCCATTCAAATCTCTCAATCTCATAACCTGTTTCACTATTCGCGTGACACAATAATGGCTGATGGAGAGTCTGTTAAGTTTATTGATCATGATCAGTATGATGTTCCAAAGCATCAGATAGAAGCCTGCAAAGAGTGCGAATTTAGAATGACTTGTTATGATAGCAGAGAGGTTCGAGAAGACGAAATGGGGAGATACTACTACGATACGATTTGTAAGTACGAAAACCCTGATGACTGAATAGATTTTTTAATCTGGAGATGTAGTCAAAAATGACTGCTTCCACCTTTAGTTTGCTGATTGTTGAAAATCGTATCATCAATTACACTAGTTAATCAGCTTTATATGATCGACTGGTAAGACTTGTAAAGATTTTAGTGTTAATCATTGCTGGCACTATTTTGGTTGCTTGATTAGGCTGTTAAGTCATCAATAAAAATTAAAAACCAGATGTATCAGAAAAGCAATATATTCAATAGTATCATTCTCATTGCAACTACCTCGCTCCTTTCAGTTTTTATCAGCTGTGGAGAAATCTATTTTCCCGGTGAATTAGCAATAACTAAGGTGAAAATTGAACTGAAGGATAATTGGGAATATTTAGACATTCCACACGGAACGGTTCTGACGCTTCCGCCAAATTTCAATATTAATAACCCTGCAACATGGACAGGGGAATTGGAGCAATATGTTGATAAAACCTATCGATATGAAGTTTCTTACACGGTTGAAAATAAGGGAAGAGGAATTGCTTATGATGCTGAAATAGACCTCACCTATCATTATGATCAAGGTGATAGCGAAACTGAAACCATATTTTTGGGTGAAATTAGAGGCGATAGCAAAAGAAGCAGTACTGTGACCTTAACGACAGTAAACAAAAAGCTGATTGAATGCAGTGGAGAAGTATTCTGGTATGAATAGTCAAATCGATCTTTAGTTTCCTTAACCATACGCGATTCTCTGGCCGAATATTATCGACTGCTAAAACTTATACCGATTTTGGTATAAATCATTGATAATCAACAGGAAATGTCTTGAAAATGAAATGCTAAAGCACTAACTTAATAGGATAAGATTAACTAAATACCATATTATGAAAAAGAAACAATTAAAGATCGACGAAATTAAGGTAAGCAGTTTTTGCACTTCTGATGAAGACCTAAATGCCAACACAGTGAAAGGTGGTACAAACTCCGTAGCGAATGATCCAAGTATTTGCGATTACAGATGTATCAGTTTTATTCCGGCACTTTGCACGAATGCTAATATTATTTGCCTGTAAAATTTCAGCAAGTGATTGACTGAAAACCAGTCTCCGAAAATACATTGGGAGACTGGTTTTTTGGTTTTAAGAGGGTAAGATACCTGGTATATTCAGAAACCAACCACGTTATAAGTTTTCAAAAATAAATTGTCTCATTTCCTCGTCGCAATCTTCGCAGGTAAAATAAGCTCCGTGATCACCACCGTCGATTTTTCTAAATAGATTCGTAATGCCCAAAGAATCCAGAATTGGGTGTATCAAACATGGGCCTTCCGTAAAATCACCATCAGGGTTTGTCAACGCTTCCGGGTCTTTGGTGCAAGTAACATCTGTGTCATTATCACCGTGAATACTGTACAGGACTGGTTCATTGGCACTGATCCAGTCCGCATCGAAGATACCGCCGGAAATGCTGATCACACCTTTGATAGATTCGCGGGCGCCGGCATTTCCACTATTTCCCGAAAGCCCTCCTGTTGCAGCCAGATAATCCTGCAACTCCTGTGGGGCAGAAGGAATATCTGCATCGTTGAAATAGGCATAGTGACAGGCCATGACTGCTCCGGCAGAAAACCCACCAACAAAAATGTTGTCAGGGTCTATGGAAAACTTATTGTCAATGGTGAAGTAACGAACTGCAGCTTTCATGTCTTGTACAGCATCTACCACTGCAAACTTGAGCTCTCCGTCTCCGGCGATTAGTCGATAGCTGATCGTGGCAGCCACATAACCTGATTGGGCAAACAATGCAGCCAGCTCGTTAAAGTCTTCTCTGTCCCCTTCAGCAAACCCGCCACCGTGAGCCAGGATGATCAGAGGTCTGCCAGCTTCAGCGTCATTTGCCGGTTCGAAAATATTCATTCTCAAACTGATATTGGAACCGTTTTGATCTGTGTTTTCACCATATACCACATCCATTGTGGATTGTACATCGGCAAAAATGATGTCTTGATACCGGGTACCATCAGGTTGCACATTTATGGGATTTGGCATTTCTTCATTGTTACAACCCTGTGCGAATATCAGAATGAAGATAAAAAGACTGGTTCCGAAAGTTTTTAATATAGAATTCATTAGCATTTAATATTTGTTTGGACAAGTAACGGGGTTATCAATCAGAACTTACAGGTGTGGATTGTGCAGAACGGCTCTTGTTGTCCGTATGAGTATCATTTAAGAGAATTCAGGACATTTTTTGTCTTTTTTTATACTTCCCGGGCGTCAGGCCAGTCGATTTTTTGAAGGTATCATAGAAGGCACTTCTGGATTTAAACCCTACTTCTTTGCCAATGGCTTCCAGTGAGAAGATGTCGAACTTTGGATCATCCAGCAGGTTCTTGGCTGCTGTTACTCTGTACTGATTGACAAAGTCATACAAGCTGTTTTTGTGACTGTTTTTTAGAATTCTACTAATAGTGCTGGCACTGACACCGAGTTCGAGAGCAAGCATCTCCCTGTTGAGATCCGGAAACTTATATAATTCCTTTTCATCCATCAGCTGTTTCAGCTTTTCGTAATGGCCGGCAGTTGTTTTGTTAGCGATAGGTACATCAGATTTTTGCTGTTGGTTTTGCAAATTTCTAATGCTGATGCGTTGCTGCTCGATATTTACTTGCTGTACACCAAAATATGAAATGGTCATTAAAAAAAGAGGAGGGCCGCTCCATGCAAACTCCCAGAAATCCATTTGGAAGAACGCTTCTGATAACTCCGCTAGCAGGAGAAGCAACATCAACGTCATAAGAGCAAAGAATATGATGTATAACCAATTTTTAAAATCAGTGATCAGGTTACTTTTTTGCACTTTTCGATAAGCAATGAAGGTGATGACAACTGCAAACAAAATGATGGCATATAGTTCAAAGTCTTCTATGGATTCCAACAGGTCTGCCAGCAGCTCAAAATCAAAAATATCCGCAATACTGATCAATATGCTGATAAGAGAAGAAGTGATGGCAGGCAGAAGAGTTAACATATAGGTGCGCGTCACAATCTGCTCCCGGATGCTGGCTTTCAGGTAAAAGAACAGAAATGCCGGTAGTAAATAGGGAATCGATAAAATTTCAAAAAGCTCAATAAAGAGATCACTGTCGATGAGCTCACTCAACCGAAGAATGACAATGGCCAAACCAGCTGAAACAATTGCCAGGTACTTATTGGCCCTACTCCTGTATTTTTTGGAAAATAGTAGCAACGCGGCAAAAAAGAATCCCTGACTCACTCCCGCTATCAGGATCAGTAAATTCAGTTCACTTGGCATATGCAATAATATTAAAAGAGAGGATTTGCCTGAGGCTACTGCCTGTTGAAAGTGTTGGTGTGATAGGCATTAAAATCAATTTACTAAGTATGAAAGTGTGCCCGGAATTATTGATTTGATAGAGTTATTTATGTGGGCGCACCAATGATTTATTAACTGCGGAAAGTGAAAATTATTGCTGAAGGGAATAGTTTGGACATTGAGTCTTATCTGTTAATTCGGCAGTTAGTAAGTATCATTGATAGTTCCTAAACGCTCGAAATTTCCTGGCAAATAAGGATCAAGCAGTGTGGGTCAGTGACTCGATAGTGGCCGAAATTGGAATTTGTTGATAGGTAGTTAGCGGATTTATTATGTGTGGTTTTACCGTTAGTGAAAAAAGTAACTCCCGGGCAATACCGGGAATTACCATTCGAAATTGCTATCGGGTATGAATGAATTTACTCACAGATATATTCTTCCGGTACACATACCGCTTGTTGGCAACTCCATTCCTGAAAGCAGGTGCCATCCATTTCGACGGTGAAATCGTAGCAGTCATTAGCCGTTTCACAGCCATTGGCATTAGCCACCGTTGATCAATTTTTGTTCCGCCTTAGTGAGCGTCTTTCCGATTTGTAATAAATGCTTTTTCAAAATTGTCGTCTTTAAATTGTTAGTGATACAGAGCACTATTGCACGGAGAAACGGATAAGTCAATACCAGTTAAATACATATAGATTGAAAACTAAAGCGCAATTGGTGCTGTATTGTTTAATCAGCCTGAAAATATAAAAAATATACTGACAACTCAAATGAATCAATCTTTTACTACCATATAACGGTGCAGGAACTTTGTAAGTGGGTGGTTTAAGACAGGTCGCAAGTCTATATTTTAGGAGGGATAGCATTATCAAGTCAGGGAAATAGTAATCCGGGAATGTACGCAGTAGTTGAATAATCAAGCTGTAAAGCACAAATCCGCGAATTACTATTTGTAAAATGTTGATCAGTACGTGCTGTTAACCGCAAGTATAGTCAAGCAGGACACATCTGGATTGTTGACAGGCATATACATGCCAGCAACCACTGCCATCATCTTCTGTTGTGTAATCGTAGCAATCATCGGTACTAAAGCAGTTGCCACCGCCACCGCCATTGATTGCCTTCTGAGCATCTTTGTCGATCGCTTTTCCGATTTGTAATAAGTGTTTTTTCATGATAATAAAAATTTAAAAGTTTAGTTATGATGGGCAATATTGCCCGTAAGCTGCTGATCAAACAACAGCGGTTAAATACCAGAGAATTGATAAAGACAAAGTTGCGATAGCATAATAGTCTCTTGCATTCAAACGAATAAGTCAGGAGATACATTGTTGATGATGATCAACTTTTTGGATGGACTAACTTCAACAATCACCTCTGACTAACGTAATCAGCTCATTGGAAATTAATGAAAATGAGAAGAGTTCTCAAGTATTTTAATTTGAACGGTATTTATACTGATTGGAGCAATGATGAGTTCGAGAAAAGGCTTAGAGTCGGTGTTCATAGCGCATCGGCACTTATTTTACCAACTCTAATCCCGTTGTGCTCACCGGAACATGCGATTGTACCACGAGGTATTCCGTTAGGTTGAAAAGATCTATTTCCGGAGTGTCAATTACCTTTTTACGCGCATTTTTGATTAATTTCTGAAGTGTTTTACCCTTATTGGCTAAAAAATCAGGTATCGAAGATTTGGGGTCCTCTCCGGACAAAATATTGAAAATTTCAAAATCCGGTGAAAATCCATAGGAAATCGGAAGTACACTTCCGGATTCTGTGATAATCAGGTCTCTGGTCAAATCCTGAATTTCCGTTACATTTTCGGAAGAGCCAACCAGCTTTTGAGTCTCATCGGTTAAATGAACTTTATGGGTCAGGTCTAAGTGAATGTCTATCTCGCAAACAGTTCCCTGAAGAGCAGAAACCAAAATATATAGTTTGTGCAGGTCAGATTGGCTCAACTGCATTTGTGATTGTCCGGAAGCTCTGCCAGCCAGTTCCAATGGGTGCAACTGCAACAGTTTGGCACCATGAAGGACGGCAAACTCGAGCAGATCAGGAATTTTTTGCCAGGATTGTTTGGTCACGGTATGAATGATTCCGAAAGGAATTCCTAAATCGTTGAGCAGGTTGATACCATCCAAAGATTTTTTGAATGCTAATTTTGAGTCGCGCATCTCATTGTGTAGCTGCTCATCACCATCAATACTGATGGCTATAGAATTGATTTTTGATAAAATCCGCTTGATTCGCGCAGAACCAAATAATGTTCCATTGGAAACAACTTGTACAAAATAACCCAGTTCAATGGCATGCTCAGTAACCTTTTCCAGATCAGGATATAAAAACGGCTCTCCACCAGAGATGGAAAGCACGTTAAAACCATGTTCCTTTGCCAGATAGGCCAAATAGGCGATTACTTTTTCAGCTTCTAAACCCTTTTTGCCTATCCCGGGGCCTGACACTGAATAGCAATGTTTGCACTTCAGATTACACGCCAGCGTAGGATGCAGGTGAACGATTGAATGACCTTTTTCGCAATCAGACATCGCTTACCTTTGTGTTACTTTTTCAGAAAATGAAGCATGTACTTCCAAATATTCAGGGGCAATAATACCTTTTGGAAATACCTTTATTTCTTTGAGCAGCTCATTTTTGAAAAGGTCTTTGATTCTTCCAACATTGTTGATTGATACCCTGCCAATCACGCCAATGCCATCAGGGTCGGTGATGCCCAGCGGGAAAACATCCTGCCATCTGATGCCTTTGCCATATGCCACAGCAATCGATTCGGAAGAGTTTTTGAGTAATTTTTCATCCAATTTGGTGGAGGCAAGTCGCTCCACTAAAGCTTTATGAAATTGTTTAGTGCGTTCATTCATAATAGTTAGGGGTTAAAAAATATGAGTAATAGATATTATCACGTTTGGTTTTGTATTCATGAATTTCGAAATTGTAATAGTCAACTTTTGTAATTTGTAGTAATTATGAATTCAATTCTAAAAACTAACTCATACTCTAAATCTAAAAACACATACTAAATCTATTGTGATAACCATTAATAAAGATTCTACACTATCTAAGTTCACTATTTAACGAACAGTGGTCAATACCCAATTGTGGGTATTTTTAGACGATAAGGCCTTAAAACAAGCTTTTAAACTTAGAAATACGTTGTAAAACTTAATTTTAAGTTAAATAACTTATGAATAAGTTTGTAAACTTAAAATTAAGTTGTATACTTGTATCGCTGATTAACAAAACTCATTAAGTAATGGTCACTTTAACTAAGGCAGAAGAGAAAATAATGAAGATTCTCTGGGGTATCGAAAAAGGTTTTATCAAAGATATCATCGAGCAATACCCCGACCCGAAACCTCCCTACAATTCGGTTTCTACCATCGTAAGGGTACTGGTGCAGAAAGAAATCATTGGCTACAATGCCTATGGGAATTCGCATCAATACTATCCGCTCGTAAGTAAATCGGACTATAGCAAGGGGCAGATGAAACGCCTGGTGACGGACTATTACAACAATTCCCTGGCGCAGGTCGTCAACTTTTTTTCTGAAAGTAAAAAGCTGGATGAAAAGGAGCTGGACGAGGCAATGAGGATGTTAGAAGAACTAAAAGCAAAGAAGAAATGATCAAATTCCTAATATATCTGATAGAAGCAAGTGCCCTGTTGGCGGTATTCTATCTTTTGTACGTAGTGGTGCTAAAGAAGGAGACTTTCTTTGGGCTTAACAGGTTTTTTCTCATTGGGATAGTGGTGTTTTCACTCTTGTTTCCGGTGTTGAGTTTTGATATTAGTCAGGGCAATTTGGCAGCTGTAGACAGTCCTGTTGCTGAAATCAGTAAATTCAGGAACTCCTATTATGAGGCTGTCGCGGAGTGGGAGTTTGAAAACTTCAATCAGTCAGGCAACCAAATGCCTGCCTATTCTGGAAATGAGGCTGATGTATCCGGGAGCATGGATTGGTGGAATATGCTTATGATGATTACGATAGGCATCTATGTCGTCGGGATCATATTTTGTTTGTCAAAAATGTTCTGGTCGATGCGTTGGCTGATCAAAATGATCAGGATACATCCGGTGCAGCAGATAGATGACATCAAAGTGGTGAAAATGCCAAATCCGGTAGCGCCGTTTTCATTTCTGAACTACGCTTTTGTATATGAAGGCATCATCGGAACTCCGGAGCTGGATCAGATCATCGCACACGAAAAAGCACATATCAGACAAAAACATTCAGTCGACTTAATACTTGTTCAATTTTTAGCAGCCTTTCAATGGTTTAACCCACTGATCTGGCAGCTTATTAAATCCTTAAAAACAACACATGAATACATAGCAGATAAAAAAATCATTAATTCGGGTTATTCCTTAGTTGAGTACCAGACCTTGCTTTTGAGTCAATTAATCAGCAACAACTCATATGGGTTGGTACATAATTTTAATTTATCATTTATTAAAAAGAGAATAACCATGATGAAGAATAATCAATCAGGAATAAAAGGCGGACTCAGAGTAGCACTTTCATTGGTGTTTGCAGCGGTAGTAAGTCTGGTAATTGTACAGTGCAACTCCAAAATGGAGGAGGATAATGGGTTGGAATCCCAGGTATCGACAGTGGAAATTGACGGACAAATTAACTTACCGGTAGTGCCGGACATTAAAAGTAAGGTCAATTACAACCAGACAGACGTGATTGTCTTGCATATCAAAGCAAATGAGCTAACAATTGACGGTGTGGTCTATGAAAATGCTGATCTTCCCTCTCTCCTTGACAATTCCGGTATTAGCAACCATGGGGTTGTGATTATGAAAGTTGATAAAGATCAGCGAATGGGCAAAGTGAGGGATGTGCAGACTGAGCTGAGAAGAGCCAACAGACGAAAAGTACTTTACGAGGCTCAGACAGCGACGGGAAAACTGATTCAGTCGGCGATGTTGTTACCACCACTACCTGGAGACAATACTACAGGCGCACCTCAACTACCTACTTTTGATTTGTCCGATGCAGTTATTGAAGGCAACATTGCCAAAAAATACGATATGGAGTTTTTGAAAGTAGATTTAGGAGGCAGCAAAGGCGTGGCTACACAGACGGAAGTATATGATTTTGTGAAAAGTCACGAGCAAAGAGAATCCACTGCTTATGTAGTCAGTGCCAAGTTCGATGATGCCGATACCTATGGTAGCTATATGACTAATCTGATATATGTCCAGGAAGGATTCAATCAATTGTATCAGGAACGGTCTGCGGCTATGTTTGGCAAGGACTTTTATGAACTGGATAAACCGGAATATAATGCGGTGCGAAAAAATGTACCGAGATCCATATCTGTGGCGGAGAGCTAATTTTGCCTGTATTTACAAGAAGAAAGAAGGTCAGCGATGGCCTTCTTTTTTTGTTTAAGCCCTGCTGTCGGTAATGACGAAAAGGGAAGAACAATCGAACAATTTTGATATCATCACTAGCGTAGTGAAGTGATCTTAAACAATGCGGTAAAATGATTTATGCTGTTATGTCTTCTGCCCATGTTAGAGTTTTCTCCAAAATGATAGATTTTAGAGCATCCTTTTTTTACAAGATGAAATAGAGGATTACATGTTCGTCTCGCCGCAGGATTACTTCGCAAATACACGTCATTGCGCAGCGAAGCAAAGCAATCTTACCCTCCATTTAATCACAAAGTATTTAAAAGTTTATCTGCTTGTAAGATTCCTTCTTCGATGTGATATTCATTCGGAAAATACTAATTCTCCAATCTCATCGGAATGACGTGATCTTATGCCTTTTTTGGAGCTTTCTCCAACATGCTAAGGATGATTTTTCCCATTTAGCCACAATGTGTCTACTCCTGATCAGAAAACCAAATACGATAATTAAGCCGTGGCTCGTCAGATATCATGTACTGGCTTTCGATGAACAGATCCTTCGATTGGTTTTCGTTGATACTTTGCAGGTAAGTAGGAACTGTCAACCCGCTCTCGTTCACGATTATTCGTTCTTCGCCGTATGTTTGGATTTCTGTTATCAGAAACAAATGATGGGCATTTTCCAGTTGATCTTCACCGATCCTTACAGCAGTTTTTTGAAATACAAATTCACCGTTCTGTTCATCGATCCACCGGTTTTTCGGAAGCAGCGACGCTTTGCTCATTTCGAATAGCTTGCCAACCTTTTGAAAGTCTTCCGGTTGCTGGTTGTTAAAATCAAATCCATCGTTGGTAAGACCAACCAGTAATTCGATCTTTTCAGGAATGAAAACTGTATCAGCTTTGGCTTGATCCATGAGGTTTAAAAAAATCGGTACCTGCTGTTCTTTTTGAAGTGCCCTTTGCATTGTTTCGCTGATGATGATATCCGGTTGATTGTCCCGATCAATTTGATAAGTCGAAGCATCCTCTTGTATATAAGTAATATCAAAATCGTGAAAACCTATTTTTGAAATTACCTGTTTTAAAACCTGAAGACTCAATGGGTTGATTTCAATAAAAGTGTATTTGAAGTTATTCTGGGCATACTTCAACATCAAAGGCAACAAAAGTGTGGCATAAGGGCCAGTGCCAGCATATAGGATGTGTAGCGGTTTTTGATCTTTCAGCTTTTCTTGTATTGCCAGGTCTATCCCTTTGATAAAGCCTCTCGTCCTGATCAGATCGTCGAGGCATAAGGCAGCCCAAAAGGTGCCTATGGCCTTGCCGTTTGTAAAAGCGATATCTCCCCTTCCGGTTTCATTGTCCAGTTCCTCGTCATAGAGTTGGTGCAATAGAGATTTGTAGGCAGCTGTAGTTTCTGATAAACGCCCATAGTCTAGTGTATCGTTGAGGTATTCCGATGCGATATCGAGCAATTCACTTTGTAGCGATTTGTAATTGAGGTTGGTGTCAATCATGGTTCGAATTAGTTATTGAATTTAGATCAGCAAAGTCTGTTTTTTTCGTTTTCTAAAAATACACAAACTTTGGGGAATGTAGCACGGAAAGGTCGGGGTACAATGACATAAACAATCGAACAAATAACGTCATTGCGCGGCGCAGCAAGGCAATCTTACAATGAGTTTTTTTATGTTAATATGTCTTTCTTCAGGTAGGATTACTTCTCCCGACTAATGGTCGGGATCGTAATGACGTCTAATTTACGTCACTGGTAAGGAGGAAGCAGTTTTACTCACAGAAAGATATTTATCACTCTTCTGCCCTTGTTGAAGTTTTCTCCAACAGGATGGATGTTAGAGCACTCAATATCCTCTCCTTCTTGCATAATTCTACCTGGATATATCCATCTCGTGAGAGGCAACATGTCTAATGTCCAGCGTCTAAAATCTATTGTCTAGTATTTAAAAAACCCTATCTTTATAGAGCACCCTTTTTTACAAAAACTAATTACCCATGAAAAACGACCTTAGCCATGCTAGAAAATTGATTAAAGAATGCCTTGAAAGTAAGAAAACATATTTAAACATAGGCAGGTGTGGGATCAGAAATTTGAATGATATTCCAGAATTGTTTGAATGCACGCATCTGGAAGCGTTATATCTTCGTGAAAATCAGATTTCTGATATTAAAAACCTTTCTAGGTTAACCAAATTAAATAGATTATACCTTCGGTCAAATCAAATCAGCAAAATTGAAGAACTCTCAGCGTTAAATCAACTACATAGCTTAGACCTTAGTAATAATCAAATCAGTAAAATTGAAAACTTATCTAACTTAACTCAACTAAAGGGCTTATCAATAAGTGACAACACAATAGGCAAAATCGAAAACTTGTCAGGGCTAAAACAATTACATAATTTAGACCTCAGTTCCAATCAAATCAGTAAAATTGAAAACTTATCCGATTTAATACAACTTAAAAGTTTATCTGTTGGTAACAATCAAATCAATAAAATTGAAAATCTATCCGATTTAACTCAATTGACTAGCCTAAGTCTCCGAGTAAATCAAATAACTGAAATTGAGAATCTTACAGATTTAGAACGATTAAGGAATTTAGACCTTAGCTACAACCAGATTCGAGAAATCGGAAAACTATATGATTTAAATCAAATAAAGTATTTAGATCTTCGATCGAATCAAATTAAGCAAATTTCAGAAAAGATTCTGATAGAGTATAAGTCTCGTATACACTTTTCCAATAACCCAATCCATACCCCACCACCAGAAATAGTCCAGCAAGGCAGACAGGCCATGTTGGATTGGTATGCTGCTAACAAAAAGAAGCTTGCTGAAATCAAAGTCATTCTCATTGGTGATCCGAAAGCAGGCAAAACGTCCTTACTCAAGAAGCTTAAAGATGATGACTTCAATGAAAATGAGCCTCAGACTGACGGCATCAACATAGAGGATATTGTATTTGAAAGCTGTGCAACATTTGAAGAATATAAAGCCTTACATGGTTTAACAGCTCACTTCTGGGACTTTGGTGGTCAGGAAATCATGAATGCTACCCACCAGTTTTTCCTGACGAATCGGTCAGTTTATATTTTGGTATTGGATGCCAGAAAAGACAGTAATGTCAGCACACAGGTGCGCCAATGGGTGAAACGGATCAAGAATACCAGTGGTAATTCCTCCATTATTGTGGTTGCTAATCAAATAGATGTGAATCCCGGTTTTGGTTTTGAGAATGAACGTGAATTGCAAGAAGAATTTCCTGAGATTAAATATTTCATCAAAGCTTCCTGTAAAGAGGGAACTGAAATAGCAACTATTAAAGAAAAACTGGCTGAGCTGATTCCGAAAGCGGAGCTCTTTGATACGGAAATCGATGAACGATGGATCAACATCAAAGAAAAACTGCAACAGGAGCTGGATACTAAAACAGAAAAGTATTTGGATGAAAAACGTTTCAATGAGATATGTGAGGAATATGATTTAAATGAAACTCGCCAACGGCTCAATGCCATTCAATTTTTACATGATTTGGGTATTTTGCTGCATTTCAAAGAAATAGATACGCATACATATTTTGTATTAGATCCTTACTGGATTACCTATGGTGTTTACCAGATTCTCACCTCCAAAAAGGCAGGTGAATTGAATGGTTTAATTCCCATGTCTGAATTGGATTTCATCATCAATGTAGAAGAAGACAAAAAAGAAAGTTATCAGCCGACTAAACTTGAAAAGATCAAATATTTAAATAATGATCGGCGCTTTTTAGTAGAAGTTTTAAACCAATTCAAACTCTGCTTTTATCAGCCTGACAAGAAAAAATTCATCATTCCGGATTTGCTGAGTACAGTTGAACCGACAACCGAAACCAAAAGAGTTCGAGAAGCACACGGAGGCATTCACTTTGTTTATGAATATGAATACCTACTCAAATCCATTATTCCACGCGTGATGGTAGAGCAGCATCAGTTGATCAAAGAAAGGTGGCGAACAGGTTGCGTATTGGAAAAAGGCAATTGTCAGGCGGTTATTAGCAGTTATCAACATAGAATTACCATTTCTGTGTCAGGGGAACATCCTGAAAAGCGAGAGTTTATGTCGATTCTGAGGCATCATTTGGATACAATTAATAGTACTTTGACAGACAAGCCGGATATGCTCATTCCTCTTCCTGGTACGAAAGAGTTTGCCGACTATGATGTTCTGCTGGATATGGAAAAGGATGGTGAACGATATTATACGCTTCGCAAACCCATCAAGAAGAAATACCTTATTTCTGAATTACTGGAAGGTATCGAAAGAAAGGATCGTTATCATCATATTGAGGGAATGATGGAAGAAGTTTTGAGCAACCAAGAAGATGCGAAAACTGCAAGAGCAGAAATTATAGACAATCAGCTGGTCATCATTAGTCAGCTCAATGAGCAATATAATTTCCTCATCAACCAACCGGGAAATGAAGAACTGCAGGAAAACCTGCTCATCGAAATGGCCAAACTCAATGACGAGCAAACTGAAGCAATCGCTGAAAGTATGATGGAGATGATCAGTCTTCAGTTTGAGAGTTCGGAAGAAATCATTGATGCAAAATTTCAGGAAGCTTATCGGGTCTTGAAGGATACAGATGATACGCAACTAAAATTAAAAGTTGGTTTACCACTTGGCAACCTTTTGGGACTGAATATTGAAGGTGAGCTTGACATCAAGAACTGGTCTAAGAAGATGTATGATAAATACAGTTGGCCATTGTTTAAGGTTTTGGGAAGGTTGAAGTAGCCTTTGTTAATTAGTGAATTCGAGCGGACGCTCGGGCTAGAGATGTTAAAATAAACCGTCATTTTTACGTCTTTGCGATCCCGACAGTAATTTGCCAACAGGATTGTAAGTACGAAATGGATTGTCGGGAGAAGCAATCTAAAGAATAGAAGGTAAGTTACAATACGTCACTCCGCGCGAGTAGAGAAGCGCTAGTTTTTATCTTTACATAACCGAGATGCGGAGCCTTTTATCACGTTACGAATAGAACTTGTAAAGAGTGCTGTATGAAACAGCTTTAATAGAAAAGTGAAGCTACAACCTTCACTTAATTGAATTAGACTGCTTCTCCTAACGCTGCGGTCAGGATCGCAGTGACGAATCTATTGGCGTTTAACACTATATTCCTGGAACGATAAGGTTTATTGACTCTTAAAACAATTAGTAAATAAAAAGCTGCGCTTTAAAAGTTATAAACGCAGTTGTACTACATCAACAATTTATAAACTACTGACCTGTGATTCACAGGCCAGCATGGAGGTAATTAGCTTATTTAGTCAATGTCAAAAGTAATCCTGCCACCGTAGACACCTGAAGCCGGACGACCTTTAGCATCCGTATCCCTCGATCCACCTGTAATCTTTACCATCTTTTGATTAGTCAACTTCAAATTTTGAAATTCGGACATTCTTTGTTTTTTCATAATAGTTAATTTTTAGTTTCATGTAAAACGGTTAAATCAACTGCAATATTATGACCAGTTTGTTAAAACAATTGGAATGCAGACGAGACGCTTGGATGAGTCGATTCTTCCCCAAGAGTATCTTTCTAGGTTTAAGATTGCTCCGACTAAAACAATCCCAACTTTCAGGGTCGGGGTAATCTTACAATGAGTATTTTTTTACTTATGTCTTTCTTCATGTAAGATTACTTCACAAATAAATGATCTCTTACAAAAGGAGCGATTTTCTGATTGGCTCATAATGACGAACATAGCACGCATTAAAAAAGCAACTAAAAGGATGAGAGGTTGCTTTTATCATATGTATCGGCGGATTCGCAAACCCAAATATACCTTGTAAAACCAGACTTCCCCCTTTTTCCGACGGAGCAGTAATCCGTAATTTGCAGTCCACACTTTTCAATGACAGAGTTGATATCAGCAATAGAGACAATGACGGTCCTGCTGCCTAACCTGCTCGCTGACTGTACAATTTTCAATGTAATGTCCTCATTGGAATAAGAATAAAGGTTGTAAGGAAGGTCAACGATTACCGAATCATAGCAGCCTTTCAGGTTATTAACGTCCATACAATGTACAATCGCCTCGTAATGAAAGTGTCTCAGGTTTTCCCGGGTTTGATGACATCTCTTAGGGTTAGGATCACAGCCTGCTATTCGTATTCCGGAATAGCACGCTTCCAGCATAATGGTACCAACTCCACAACACGCATCAAGCAACTGAGCAGATTCATTTCCTTTACTGGCGATACTGACCAGTGATTTGGCAGTTTTGTTACCTATCGAATTGCTAAACGAATACGGTTTCTTTTTATGCTTTTGCCAGTCGGGATTGTAGGTTGTCAACACACCAAAATACCACACATTCTGACACAGACACAATCCATAAACTACGGAAGGCATTTGAAAATTCGGAGCGGCTTCTATGCAATAACCAACATCTTTTAGTCTCTCGTTTCTTTCCGGTTTTGTGGATAAGTCATTGTCAAGAACAACATATTCAACCTTGAAACCCTCTGTTTTCAGGTTCTCTTTCCTGATGCTTTCCAGCAATGCCGGAAAATGCTGATCAAAACAGATGATTTCTAGCCTGTTTTTAATAAATGCACTGATGGAAGGGTGCAGTTCGATATCAGTAAATACGGTCCGATCTTCCTGCCCAACACCAAATAGCTGCCTCGATTCCAGCTGAGATAAATCCTGATGGTGACGATCGTATTTAAAAGAGTAGAGGTATTGATGAATCCCGGTTGCTACTTCCAATTCGCTATCATTTCTTTAGAGATTTCCTTTCAGTGATGTCAATCTGCCCAGCTCATCAAACTCACCGGTAACAGTTCGGTTGTTTTTCAATCCTTCCACGTTTTGATCGGATCGCGTCAAGCTAAAACCTCGGTCTATTAGGTAGTTTTCGAAAGCATTGCGATGATTGAGTGCGACTGCACTGATCAGTTGGGGAAAAGTAGTCAATACTTTTTCCAGCCTGTTTAAATCAACTGTCGGAATGCGATCGTCATCAATCAGTACTACCAGCGTTCCCTGTCCGTAGTTGGCACAGTAATAACTTTTAGATTGGAAATAACCACAAGCAGCCATTCCCATTTGGTGTTCAAAACCTTCGTCTACGGTAAAATGTCCTTCTGTGAATTCCGTAATGTTTTTTTCCTCGCCGATTGCTTTCAATTGATTGGCATGTTGTAGCAGATTTTCAGGCATGCCACTTTGTATATTGGCCCAGCCCCACATCCAGGATTGATCACTAAACGATAGTGAACCAATAATTTGCACATTGAAACGGAGCTCACTTCCAAATGAAATTCTACCACTGTTCATATCAAATTGCCAGGCCTGATTGTCAATGACTTCACCAAAAATCATTTGCTTTTCAAATGAAAGTCCGGCGTTTTGTTCCAGCAGTTCATCGAAAGAATGCCAGTCCGCTTTAGGTTGAAGTACATCCTCAGAATTGTTTTCTGCTGATTTTGGCTGTTCTTCCTGCTTACCAAATAGTTTTTTAAATATGCTCATTATGTTGATTGCTTCATTGTCAGATAAAGGTAATGAATATTTGATCGCTGAGGCTGTTACCGATGTTAATTCAGGAATGACGAACGCAAATGGGTTGGGCAAAACAATATTGTTACGTCATTGTCCTCTTCGCTAAAGCTTCTATGACCAAAGACGATCCCGACAGTTAGTTCGGGAGAAGCAGTCTCACGTATAAAAGCTTCATGCCCATTTTGGAGTTTTCTCCAACGTGCTGTAACTAAAGAAATGCAGAGCACTAAAAACAATTTTCCAAAGTCTTCTTTGGGAGACTATATCGGGGTGAGAAGAAGTTAATTTAACGATGACGAACGCAAATGGACATGGAAGAACAATCATGTTCGTCTTTGCGATCCCGACAAGTAGGTCGGGAGAAGCAATTTTACACATAGTTTTAGATTCCTTCTCCTGATGCTGTGACTATGATCGGATAACGAGCACAGATAAGATTCCAGATATTTTGAAAGGCTTTCTACTTTCCTAAAGGTTCCAGTTAAATTCAGGCTTTGCCCGCTGAAGCTTATCAAGCGAAAGTGGGGAATGACGTGATTATGGACGTTTTATCAAAAATCTAAAAGAAGTTTCAATGAAAGCGGAATAATTCTCTACGCATAGAAAGACATTCATAATTCATAATTCTATACGTACAGCAAGTCAGTTAATCTTCTCCTTCAAAAAATCTGCCGTATAATTTCCATCCAGCTTCACCATTTCCTCGGGAGTGCCTTCAAAACAAAGCGTTCCGCCTTCATCACCACCTTCGGGACCCAAATCGATGATCCAGTCGGCGCTTTTAATGATTTCAATGTTGTGCTCGATGATGATCACCGAATGTCCCACATTTACCAGTGAGTTAATGGAATCCAGTAATTTTCTGATGTCATGGAAATGCAACCCTGTGGTTGGCTCATCAAAAATGAATAAGATGTGATCTTTGTTATTGGCATTGTTCTTACCGAGGAAAGAAGCCAGCTTTACCCGTTGCGCTTCACCGCCACTGAGTGAACTCGATGACTGTCCCAATGATACATAACCCAACCCAACATCATACAGTGGTTTCAACTTGTTGACAATAGCTGTTTTGCCTTTGAAAAACTCCAAACTATCTTCCACCGTCATATCCAGCACTTCGCTAATGTCTTTGTCCTTGTACTTAACGTCCAGAATCTCCTTTTTGAAACGCTTGCCGCCACAACTTTCGCAGGTCAGGAAAATATCGGCCATGAATTGCATTTCTATTTTCACGACACCTTCCCCCTGACAAGTTTCGCATCTTCCGCCATCCACGTTGAAGGAAAAATGTGACGGTTTATAACCTCTCTGCTTCGCTACAGGCTGTTCCGCATATAAAGAACGGATGGCATCATAGGCTTTTACATAGGTTACCGGGTTGGATCTGGAACTTTTTCCAATCGGGTTTTGATCCACAAACTCTATCTGAGTAATCTTTCTGTAATCACCATCCAGTCCGCTGAACTTACCAGTCTGGTCCGTTACCGTTCCCAGGATTTTGCCCAATGCGGGATATAAGATTTTCCTCACCAAAGTAGATTTCCCAGATCCGGAAACACCCGTAACAACAGTAAGCACTCCTAATGGGAAGGTGACGTTCAAATTCTTCAGGTTGTTCTCTCTCGCGCCTGATACTTTCACTTGCTGCATCCACTTCCTGCGTTGAGCAGGCGTATCGATGTTTTCCATTCCGTTGAGATAACGGGCCGTATAGGAAACCTTTTCTTTGCTAATGTCTTTTTGATTGCCCTGAAACATCAAATTTCCCCCATGAGTACCAGCACCCGGACCAATATCGATGATCTGATCAGCTGATTCCATCACCTTTTCTTCGTGCTCTACTACGATGACACTATTGCCCAAATCACGAAGTGTTAACAACACTTTAATCAACCGATCCGTATCTCGGGGATGCAGACCAATACTCGGTTCATCTAATATATACATCGACCCCACCAAAGCACTTCCCAGAGATGTTGCCAGTTTAATTCGCTGAAACTCACCACCGGACAAAGAGGCAGTTAAACGGTTGAGTGTTAAATAACCCAGCCCAACTTCAGCCAGGTAGCCTAATCGGTTTTGAATTTCTTTCAGGATTCTTGAAGCGATCTTTTGCTGATGGACTGACAACTCCATGCCATCAAAGAAACTGATCAGGTCTTTTACCTGCATCAGTACTAAATCAGAAATCGAATGATCATTGATTTTTACATAGGACGCATCTTTTCTTAGCCTCGTTCCTTTGCAATCGGGACAAACAGTTTTGCCTCGATAGCGCGAAAGCATGACGCGATACTGAATTTTATGTGTTTGTGATTGTAGGTTTTCGAAGAAAGCATCCAGCCCATCAAAATATTTATTCCCGGACCATAACAACTCGTACTGCTCTTTTGTCAACTCGCTGATAGGTCTGTGAATAGGGAAGTCAAAATCCATCGCATGTTTCACCAAAGGCCTCTGCCATGCTTTCATCGTTTCACTTTTCCACGGGGCGATGGCTCCTTCATAAACAGAGAGGTTTCTATCTGGAATGACCAGGTCGTGATCTATTCCCAGTACTTTTCCAAAACCTTCACATCTTCTGCATGCGCCATAGGGGTTATTGAAGCTAAAGAAGTTAACGCTCGGCTCTTCAAACTTCATTCCATCTAGTTCAAACTTATCAGAAAACT
>JBCBHL010000040.1:0-28966 GCA_038525605.1 Bacteroidota bacterium | reverse complement strand
TCATGTAAGATTAGCTGAAAATATAGTTCAGTGATCTGATGATAAACTATGAATATTTTTTCATCCGGGAAACTGGTTCTGGGAGTTTGCAGACTCAGCAGGGTGTCAAGGTGGATATAATCCCAGTAAGTCAGGTAATCCGAATACAACAAACCGTCAAGATAAGAGGACAAATCCTGTCCCATAGCGTCGTATTTCTCATTTAATTTCTTCAATTGCTGAAGAAGTTCGTCGTTTATTTCCGATTTGTCCACTACTAAATTATTTCTTTAATCTTATAACGTGTAAATTTGACAGAATAATCTGGTAAATAAAAACTTTATGAGTACAGATACTTTAACCCAAAATACTTCGAAAAACAGCAAAGCAGGTCACGATAGGTTTGAATCACCCGATTTTTACCAAATAGATGACTTGTTAACTGACGAACATAAATTGATAAGAGAGTCCATCAGAGACTTTGTAAAGAAAGAAATATCCCCATATATCGAGGATTGGGCTGAGAAAGCACACTTTCCATACGAAATCGTTAAGAAATTTGGAGACATTGGCGCTTTTGGTCCTACAGTTCCGCAGGAATATGGTGGTGGCGGACTTGACTACATCTCTTACGGTTTGATCATGCAGGAGATTGAACGCGGCGATAGTGGCATGAGATCTACGGCATCAGTGCAGGGATCGTTGGTCATGTATCCGATCTATAAATTCGGTACCGAAGAACAAAGGAAGAAATACTTACCAAAGCTTGCTTCCGGCGAATGGCTTGGTTGCTTTGGTTTGACCGAACCGGATCATGGCTCTAATCCCAGTGGTATTGTTACCAACTTTAAAGATGCTGGAGACCATTACGTGCTCAATGGTGCGAAAATGTGGATTTCCAATTCTCCCAAAGCAGATGTAGCAGTAGTTTGGGCCAAAAATGAGGAAGGCAGAATTCATGGTTTGATCGTTGAAAGGGGAATGGAAGGCTTCTCGACACCTGAGACACATGGTAAATGGTCGTTAAGAGCAAGCTGCACTGGCGAACTGGTTTTTGATAATGTAAAGGTGCCTAAAGAAAATCTGTTGACCGGTAAAAGCGGTCTTGGCGCGCCAATGATGTGTCTGGACAGTGCCAGGTATGGTATTGCCTGGGGTGCAATAGGTGCTGCAATGGATTGCTATGATTCTGCAAAGAGATACGCATTGGAGAGAATTCAGTTCGGCAAACCTATTGGGTCATTTCAGTTGATACAGAAGAAATTAGCTGAAATGTTGACGGAGATTACTAAAGCGCAATTATTAAACTGGAAGTTAGGCTTAATGATGGAAGCCGGTACTGCTACCACTTCCCAAATCAGTATGGCTAAAAGAAACAGTGTGGCCACTGCGCTTGATATTGCAAGAGAGGCTCGTCAGATACATGGAGGAATGGGTATTACAGGAGAATATCCGATGATGAGGCATATGATGAACCTGGAGTCAGTAGTGACTTATGAAGGAACTCATGACATTCATTTGTTGATATTAGGTGCTGAAATAACAGGAATCCCAGCATTTAAATAATTTCAAAGAAGTAGAATGAAGAAGGAGCACTACTTGCGTAGCGCTCCTTTTATTTTAAGCACAAAAACCTCTTGAATTACATTGACCTATTTGGCCAGTTTGAGGAATTATGCATGGCTCGCCATTTGTTGCATAATACGGGCATAATAAATATACACCACCATTAATTTCTTTTTGAGCGTCTTTCTTTAATTCACTTGATCCTTGAATTTTTAAAATTTGTTTAATCATCGTAATAGTTTTTAAGTTGAAAATTAATTTGTAAGCTTTTTAACTGCGAATTAGTACGTATTTGGAGGGTGTGATAGGCGATAGGTATCCTTTTAAGTTTGAAACTGGCTCGTAATTAATTTGTTTGATGGAAATCTTAACATGAAAACGAGATTTACGGAATTTTATTTCTTGCTCAATTTAATTTTTTACGTTTAATCAGATTATATATAAAGTTATAAAATTTGCTGAGAAATAATCTTTTTATATGCTTGATAATTGATTGGTTAATTAACTTCTCTGGCTTCCAAAAGCCATATTCTCCCATAATGGTTCAAACTATTGGCTTTTTTGATTCCTCTGTCGCCAATGCCACAGTAAAGATCGATTCTTCCGGTGCCTTTGATAGCGCCACCACGGTCCTGTGCAAACAAAATTCTATATTCATGTTTTAAAAATTTGTCATTTTCGTCTAGTACAGGTACTTCTGCTAACAGCGTACTTCCCATTGGAATGATGTCTGTATCTACAGCAACCGAATAGTCAGCCGTTAGAGGTACGGATGCTGCTCCAATTGGGGTAGGTTCCTTTAGCTTAAAGAAGACGTAGGACTTATTAATGCTAAGGATTTCTTTGACTCTGTGTGGATTAGCCGTCAGCCAGTTACGAATAGCAGAAAGAGAGATGTTTTCTTTAGTGATTTCTCCCAGTTCTATCAAATGTTTCCCAATACTGGTGTAAGGATATCCATTCTTGCCATTGTAAGCCAGTATTTTTCTGGTATTATCTTCAAACTCCACTATTCCGGAACCCTGTACCTGTAGAGTGAAGTTATCAAAAAGATTATTTGACCAGGCTATCTCAAGACCTTTTCCTTTTAATATATTTTGAAAATCTATCGCACTTCTTTCCGGTAATGGCATTCCTCTTCTTCTTCCGGGATATTTGTAAAAAGGATATTTGTAGATAGAATCACGAACAGATCGAACTTTCATAACCGGAGTGAAGTAACCGGTAAACAATACATTTCCCAGACTATCATTACCGCTCAATCTGTAAAGGTTGAAGTGCTGATTAATGAATTCTTCAACAGTTGTTGAACCTAACTCATCAAATTTGCTCAGAATTTTAGAGGTCTCAAGCAGATTCTTACGTGTGATAGCTACAGTGTCATTCAACGATTGCTTTCGAAAGTAGGAAGAGTTCAAATGATTGATTTGCTTCTCTAAGGATGATTTGAAAGCATCATTCTCTATAATTAGATTGTTAAATTCTGGTTGGTCCTTCTGAAAATGAACCATTTGATAAAAACCAGTGGTGTCTATGCCCCTGTTGAAAACAGCTGAGTCAGACTTTGTTGATTTTGCTGTTGTAATCTTCGTCTCCGGGTGAATTGTCTGCTTACAGCTTATTAAAATTGCGGCCAGCGAGATTAGTAAAAGTAAGCTTTTAGGGTACTGCAATTGAATATTCCATTTATGTAAAAGTCTACACAGAGGTAGTATTTTGTCTTTAATTTTATTCCAAAGAAATAAAAATTATTTGGTCTCTGGCTAGTAATAAGAGGAGTATTTCACAATTTAATTAGAATTTCATCCTGAATCTGTAGTAGTTATTCTCTCAGTAGCCGTAGAAAACGAACATTTAAAATAGAAGTATGAAAAAATTGTTAACACTGACAGCGTTGCTTATCTTAAGCATCAGCGCAATGTATGCTCAATCAACGAGGGATGCTCAAATGATAACCTCAGATGACCGCATATATGACATCATAGAGGCATCTTCCGCCGAACGACTCGAAATTGATATTACCAAGTTAGTTAGTTTTGGAACTCGACATACATTGTCAGATACAGTTTCACAAACAAGGGGAATTGGGGCAGCCAGAAGGTGGATAAAATCCGAGTTTGATCAGATATCAAAAGCTTGTGATGGATGTCTTGAAGTGAAATATCAACGAACTCTCGTCAGAAAAGGTGCGAATGCCAGAATTGTCAAGGAAGTGGAGGTGGTTAATGTTATGGCGATCCAACGAGGCACCGAATTTCCGGACAGGTATGTAATCATGAGTGGCGATATAGATTCCAGAATATCTGACATCACGAATTATATAGATGATTCGCCTGGGGCCAATGACAATGCAACTGGCATGGCGGGAGCTTTGGAAGCTGCTCGTCTGCTGACAAAGTATAAGTTTCCCTCAAGCATTGTTTATGTAGGCTTATCGGGTGAGGAACAAGGGTTGTTTGGTGGTAAACATTTAGCCAAATTGGCTCAGGATGAAAATTGGGATGTCATCGGTGTTCTAAACAATGATATGATTGGCAATATTGAAGGAGTTGATGGGGTGATTGATAATAGATCTTTTAGGATTTTTTCAGAACCTACTTCGGTTATAGAAACTGAGCGTCAAAGAAGATTACGTAGGTTTTATGGTGGAGAGATAGACGGGATTTCCAGACAGCTGGCCAGATATGTTCATAAAATGACTTCATTTTACATGCCTGAAATGAATCCCACCATGATTTACCGGCTAGATCGGTTTGGCAGAGGAGGACATCACAGGCCTTTCAACGATGTGGGATTTGCCGGAATCAGAATTATGGAAACACATGAAAACTACAACCGTCAGCATCAGGATTTGAGGACTGAGAATGGGATTAAATATGGAGATGTTCTGGAGAAAGTTAATTTTGAATATTGCGCGAGGTTAACAGCTGTCAATGCCATCAATCTTGCTGCTCTTGCCTGGGCGCCCCCTCAGCCGGGGAATGTGAAAATAGGAGGGATCGTAGCGCCGGACACTAAACTGGCATGGGACAAAGTATCCTCAAAAAATATCGCAGGTTATAAAATCTACTGGCGGGATACCACAAGTCCCCAGTGGCAATATTCGAGATATGTTGGTGATGTATCAGAATTTACTTTAAAAGGAATCGTGATAGATAATTACCTTTTCGGTGTTGCATCTGTTGGAAAAGATGGTAACGAAAGCGTTGTGGTATTTCCGTCTGATGTGATTCGATAAGATCAACAAGCTTTTTCTACAAATCCGCAAATTTTGGTTTTACACTGAATTTGCGGAATTTTAAAGATCGTCAATATCAAAAGCGACCGAATTCATTTGCTCTCTAATCAATTTTGCTATTTGGATCTTTTTATAATGCTGGTAGCCTAAATACATCAGAAAGCATAAAATGAAGCTGCCGATGATCGAACAGAAGATAATCATGGATTCTCTTTTCTCTATTTTATGATAATAGCTGCTTGTGATAAAATCAATTTTATATTGATTGCCTATTGAGTTAAGCTTCTCCTGTCTTTCAAATAAATCAGAAACCTCGTTTTTATATCTTTCGGAATAGAACAATCCATCCGTAAGGTTTCCGTTTTTGAGTTGTAACTCACTGATTTGATAAAAGATGGCAATATTTTCTTTTGTTTTATCTACTTGATCAAATAATTCAACACTTATCTGGGCGTGATTCAATGAAGCTTCCGGATTGCCTTCGGCTTGTTCAATAATCGCCAGAGATTGATGAATTTGGAAAATGTCTTGTATTACCTGATCTATTTCAGCTAGTTTGAGTGCTGTTTCAAAAGATTTTTTGGCAAGGTTGGCTTTGTTTTCCTTATCATAAATTCTTCCCAGATTGATGTGAGCTTTCCCCGAGAATGTACTAGTAGGGCTGTTTTTTTCTACATTTAAAATAAAAAAGTATTCGTTCTTAGCCTTTTCAGTTTCACCCATTTCTTCATAAAGTAGACCTAACTCATTCCTTGTCTTTAGCTTTTCCGAAATATTGGCAATATCGATAAGTGTATTTTTAAATTGGATCGTTTCCATAGCCAGATCATAGAGCCCGGCATCTGTACAAACTATGATTTTATTGTGCAGGTTATCCAGTAGAATTTGCGTTAATTCCTGCTCCTGAGCATATTGAATACCTTTATCATAGAATTCGATGGCTTCCTGATATTTATCGTTGGCCATCATGATACAACCCAGATTAAACAATACCTTCGATTTATCTACAATAGCCTTATAAGAATCATAATCATTATATTGTTCCAAAGCCTGAAAATAAAAAGGTAGGGCTTTTTCATACTCCATGTCCTGCTCATGAAGATATGCCATTACAAAGAGTGCTTTTGTCACACCCCAGTCATAGTCATAGTCTTTAGCCATCTGATAGGCCTTAAAGGCGTGTGATTTTGCTTCTTCCATTTCGTGATCAACATAGCTGGTTGATGCTGCTGAAATAGACTTTTCGAATTTTTTTTCAATTTTTTCCTTGCTCGGTATAACATTGATTAGAAGTATCAATGATAGCGCGTAATTAATCATATGATAAAATATTAGCTATTTACGAAGGAAAGTTAATGAAAAAAGGCAGAAAAAACATTCTGCCTTTCATATTATTTTTTTAAAAAGGACTCTTTGGTTTTACAGTTTCCCTACCGGGCTGGTGTTTGGAATTGACCTGCTTAGAATTCTTTTGATCTGCACTTAATTCGCTTTCAGGCGTTTTGACAGTAATTTCTTCTAAGCTTTCTCCTGTAGAACATGATGATACTGTTGCTACAAAAACTAAAACGATGAGTAAATAGAATAACCTTTTCATGTGTAAAATACTTTATATGTGAATAATTTAAAATGTGGATTATTTATTCGTAAATATCCTAAATTGCAAACTTTTGTAAGTTAACTACTTTCTTCTTTATTAATAAGTAATTATAGTATATAATGGTTTGATACACTGAGTTTTAAATCAATATTAACAACTGATTTTTGAGGAAAATCCATGATTAGATCGTATTTTAATATCAAAAGAGATAAGATTCCTGAGACTTATTGAAGTGATTTGCTATCCGGCGAATTCCGCAACAGCATAACTATCTTCTCCAATTTCTTTGATGGTTGCCGGAATGAGCCGATTGACTAGGTTTTCATCATAATTGGTTGCTACCCGAACGTAATTCTCTGAGAAGCCCAGCATCTTTCCATCAATGTTTTCACCTTCAAAAAGTATGGTGCTCTCCCTTTCGAGATTTTGTTCGTAAAACAATCTCTTTTTCTTCTCCGATAAGATTCTCAGCATTTTAGAACGCTTGTTACGCTCTTGAAGTGGAACAACTTCACCCATTTCGATCGCTCTTGTATTAGGGCGTTCCGAATAAGTGAATACGTGTAGGTAGGAAATATCCAGCTCTTGCAGGAATTTATATGTTTCCATAAAGTCCTCTTCGGATTCTCCCGGGAAGCCAACAATGACATCCACGCCTATGCAGCAATGCGGCATTAAAGATTTGATGTGAGATACCCTGTCAACATACAGCTCTCTCAGGTAGCGTCTGTTCATCAAGGTAAGAATCTTGTTGTTGCCAGACTGTAGCGGAATATGGAAGTGAGGGACAAATTTATCTGATGCAGCAACAAAACTGATGATGTCATTACTTAGCAGGTTGGGTTCAATAGAAGAAATCCTAAACCTTTCGATACCAGAAACCTGATCCAATGCTTTTACCAGATCGACGAATTTCTCTTTGCGTTTGCCATTTTGTATTCCGAAATCTCCGATATTCACTCCTGTTAGGACAATTTCCTTTACTTCGGTTTTACCAATCTCCGTAGCGGTTTTAACAATATTCTCGATTGTATCACTTCTACTTTTACCCCTTGCAAGCGGTATAGTGCAAAAAGCACATCCATAGTTGCAGCCATCCTGTACTTTCAGGAAAGTGCGGGTTCGGTCACCCATAGAGTAGGATGTGTGATAGTCTTTGGCTTCATAAATATCAGTTGCAAAAACTTGCGCGGCTTGCTTCTTTTCAAAATCTCCAAGCAATTCCAATAACTTGAATTTTTCTGAAGCGCCCAGTACAGCATCAACACCCGGAATTTCAGAAATCTCTTTCGGTTTTAGCTGGGCAAAGCATCCGATAATCGTCACGAAAGATTCCGGTGATATTTTCTTGGCATTCTTAACGATCTGTCTGCATTTCTTATCAGCATTTTCTGTGACAGAACAGGTATTAATCACATATACATCAGGGGTTTCGTCAAAAGAAACCCTTTCATAGCCATTTTCCGTAAATGTTCTGGCAATAGTGGAAGTCTCTGAAAAGTTGAGTTTACAACCTAATGTATGGAATGCTACCTTTTTCATAATTTCCGCAAAATTAACCCTTAAATGTGACAATTCTGTAACACAATTGTGGTTTTCAGTAATTTTTAGAATTGATCGATCAAAATTGTCGATAGAACAGATATAACGCTTGCTGAAATAGAATTTAAGCTTATCAATCACTTTCTCGAAGCTTTCTCAATCTCGAGGTAACAGCGGATTTGGTACGTTTGAGCTTATGAGCGATATCAGCGATGCTTTTTTCTTTTTGATGCATATTCACCAGGTACTGATCCTGTTCAGTAGTCCATTTATTAAATATATTTTTGTGATGTTTCTTGCTTCTGTTCAGGCTGTATGCGAGTTCATTATTTGTTTCTTTAGAAATTTGATCTATCTGTCTACTTTTAACTGCTGAATCATCTTTACGAGCTGGTTTAACTTCTGATTCTGACGAGTCTGTTTCAAAATCCAGCTTATGGATTGCTCGCGATGCAGATTGATATAGCATGTTGATTTCATTCTCTAAATGAAAAAAGTCCGGGGTCTGATTTGAATGGGTAGCAGCTATGATATCATTCTGATTGACGAAATCATCTAGCATGGTTATTTCACCATACCTGTTGATCAGTTTTGCAGTGCTGAAGTTGATAGTCAACTTTCTGGCTTTTTTACCCTTACTCTCAGATCTTGATAGTACTCTCATCATCTCATGTAGTCCCTTCCGGTGTTTTTTCACTAGTTCTATCAGGCCCTGGCAATTCTCATCTTTCACAGCTATGGCATATTGTTCCAGTAGTTCTATAGATTCGATCGACTGAATGAAAGGATGTTTAATTCTCGAATGCTCTTCCGTATACAAATGCAATATGTCTTTTAAGGAAGTTCCATCATCATTATGCAGATAAAAATTAAGCCCTTGTTCGAAAAACGCAGGTTTGCTTTTCGTTTCATTGCAGTAGATCTCAAAAGCTTTGTTTAAGACTGTCACCCTGTTTTTACCGATGTAAGCATGGGTGTTGATATTGTTCTTTTTATATGAGCCATGAAGCAGAGGGTAATCGAAGTTTTCATATAAATATTTTTTCCAGCCTATGATTTCATTGATGTAGGTTGCGACATTAGCGCTGTGATCAAAGCTTTTGTCCAGAGATTTTGTGAAATACATCGAGTCTTCGAAAATTCTACGCCAATTGTTGCATAAAATCTTTTTTTGATGATCATCCCCAAATATGAATTTAAGTGCCTTTTGAGATTTGATGACCTTCAATATAGCTTCAGAAGTGTTTGGAGCATCTTCTACCACAATAAAATTACATCTGATGATGGGATTTGATTGATAGTAAAGTTTAAGGCAATATTCCGGAATGCATGGTATTTCCCGGCGATGCATCAGGTTTATAAAAGCAGCAGTATATGCGATGAGTTTACTTTCATTTTGCCAAAAAAATGTAATATCCTCCTCCTGGAATAGAGTCTTAAGGAACCTTGCTTTTACGTCTTGTTCAGAAGTGGCCCTACATTGACATATACACATTCTGCTAACGAAATACGCCAGGCGCAAATCGTACACTACATCAGAAGAACTAATATGAAGAATGTTTTTGATCTCAAAGGGAGTATAACCATTTTTCTTAACCACTATCTGTTTATGGCCTATTTTCTTCCATGCCAAAGAAAAAGCAGTCTCTACCCTTACATTTTTTATCTGATCAAGATCAAGTCTTTCAATGAACTTTTGTTTGCTTGATTCAGAAGCAGCCAAGAGCAAAGTTTTGCATTTCTTTTTGTTTCTGATAGCACCATATATCGTTTCAATGAACCCTGAATCTCCGTAGTTTTGTATAATTAGGTTTTTTGTAGAATTGATGATTGCAGATTGATCGATCGTAAATTCCATAGCTGCAATTGTTGGTAATCATAAGCCCAAAGTAACGAAAAAGTGTGGAATTCTTATCAAAAATATTAACGGCGTAATTAATTAAGTAGAAAATTATCGATATTTCTTCGGGTCTGTGATACAATTAGTCCATCCCAGACCCAAAGATATTTGCGGTTAAGCTTTTACTGATGAAGACTTTTGTTCTTTGATTTTAGCTTCTTGCTTTCTGAGTGATTCGGCATGAATAGCATCCAGAAAATCCTTCATAAATTCCTCAGACATGTTTTTGCTGAGCCCCATTTTAATTCTGTCGTTCGTCACCTTTTGCCACCTGTCTCTTTGAAAAACCGTGAGGTTATTTTTAGCCTTATATTCTCCAATAGACTCAATGTGTTCAAATCGCTGCTGTAATAAATCCAGTAGTTGTAGGTCTATTACATCTACCTGCTCTCTCAACTGATCCAGCATATTCTTGAGTTCAGGGTGATTTTTTACAGAGTCCCTGATCTCCAGATTGCTGATTATTTCTGCCAGTGATTCAGGAGTTACCTGTTGTTTTGCATCACTCCAAGCTTCATCAGGAGTATGGTGTGTTTCTATCATCAATCCATCCAGCCCAAGATTGTAGGCCTTTTGCGATACCGGGGCAATGAGGTCTCTGGTCCCAGCAATATGAGAAGGATCGCAAATGATTGGTAAATGCGGTATTTCCTCTTTTAATCTAAGTGCATAATCCCATTCCGGGTTATTTCTGTATTTGGTTTTAACAATACTACTGAATCCTCTGTGGATAGCGGCAAGTTTGGTAATACCTGCTGTGTTTAACCGCTCGAGGGCGCCTTTCCATAAAGCAAGATCCGGGTTAATAGGATTTTTGACCATCACGGGAATATCTACACCTTTCAGAGCATCACATATCTCCTGAACTGAGAAAGGGTTTACGGTTGTCCTGGCACCAATCCATAAAATATCAATGTTTGCCTTTAGAGCTTCTTCCACATGCTTCGCATTGGCGACTTCCACAGTAACGGGGATTTCCAGCGCTTCCCTTACGATTTCCATCCATTGCAGACCATCAGCACCCACACCTTCAAATGTTCCCGGACGTGTCCTTGGCTTCCATATACCAGCTCTGAATACATCAGGTTTATACCCCGATTTCATTCCTGAAACTATTTTTTCAATTTGCTCAGGAGTCTCTGCACTACACGGCCCTGCAATCACGAGTTTTTTCTGCAAACCCAGCCCCCAGTCTTCAATTTTCGTAATCTTGATCATAATACTTTCTTTTAATTTTTTCTATAAAAAAAGCCCTAACGATTCCGTCAGGGCTTATAATTTCTTTTTTTGATTTTCGTCATAACAAACCCTGACCGATGACTGCTAATCGGTAATAAAAGTAAAAGTAAAACGAAGTTTGTCTGCGTATCATGCCTCAAACGTATACTGGAATATTTTAAAATACAAACATCCCTTATTAAAAATACTTAAAATTTTATTTGGCAACTAACGCTTGTTAGCAAATATAAAACTAGTGTTAGTTACTTTAGCGTCCAATTAGTAATCCTATAATTCCAAACATACTCTGGAACGTTAATGTTTGATTTTTTCAGCAATTTCCTGCTGTCGCTCAAGAACAGATTCATTTTTGTTATATCCTTGTTTGTCAATCTGTTAGGGAATTGTTGATGGTATGAAGCCGGTAAAACATACCAAAATTTACGATCATCAATGACTTTAGTTTGTACCCAGGTGAGCAAAAAACCCACTTCTTTCACGGTAACCAGGTCGCCGGACTTCTGCAATTCAATTCTCAGAATAGAGCCACCGTCAGTTTTTCGCTTTCTTTGGTTAGAAATGAAATTTCCCAGAGAATAAATTTTCACAATATCTTTTTGAAGGGTCGTATCATAGTAGTTTTCCATTGGTTGAATCACATGTGGATGCATTCCAATAATGATGTCACAACCATTTTCAACCAGAAAATCAGCAGTAGACTTTTGATTAGGATTTGGATAAGACTGATATTCCCACCCCCAGTGAATAATCGTGATAATCTTATCCGGTTTCATTTCTCTAGCCCGTTTCAGGTCTTTTTTAATGATTTCTTTGTCAATGAGATTAACCACAGTGGGAGAGGGGACAGGTATTCCGTTTGTCCCGTAAGTGTAGTTGAGCAGCGCAATTTTAAAACCATTTTTTTCAATCAACATGGGATATAACAAGTCTCTGGCTTCAACAGATTTGAAGGTTCCTGTATGTGGTAGTTTCAATGAATCGAGTACATCAATGGTTTTGATAACCCCTTTTTTCCTCCTGTCACATGAATGATTGTTGGCCGTTACAAGGCAATCAACACCATTGTTTTGAAGAGATACCGCCAGGTTATCTGGGCTGCTAAAAGTAGGATAACCCTTGTAAGGTTTGCCTGCCAGTGTCAATTCGAGGTTGGCTATTGTATAATCAGCAGAAGAAAGAATGTCTTTTAAGTAGAAGAAATTCGAATCATATTCATAGGATTTACTCACAGGATTGTAGGCCCCTTTTATCTGTGAATCGTGCTGCATGACATCACCGGTAAAGATCAGGCTGAATTCAGTCGGTTCAGATAGTGAGTCAACTGCAGACTCCATTGCCAGACTATCTGATTGTGCAAATGTATATGCTACCGATAGCAAAACTATCAGGATGGTTATCAATATGCTTCCAGTACTTTTAAATGACATCTCGCTAATTTAATTCCAACCATGTTACTAATCTATCAACAAATTATCAGACTAGCCGAAGTTCTAAAAAATTTTAGGAGCAAACTGGTCTGTGCAGTAAATTAGCTTTGCTCGGGCTTTCCTCGCAGCGGCGGCCGCTCATACTCCTCACAGCCTGTCGACTGATGCGGGGTATCCATTCAATCCGGGCTACTGAGTGACTTTGGTACTGACCATGTGGTAATTAATTATGATATGAATTGAAAATTAATTAAGAATCCATGTAATTTTCCGTAAACAAATAACCCGAAGATGAAAATTATAGAATGCCCCAGAGATGCCATGCAGGGATTGCATGATTTTGTGCCAACAGAATTGAAATCCACATATATCAACCAACTGCTGAAGGTAGGATTTGACACCATAGATTTCGGGAGTTTTGTTTCTCCAAAAGCGATTCCACAATTGAGAGACACTTCAGAGGTGCTTGCATTGCTGGACTTAGCGAATACTGATTCAAAATTACTGGCCATAGTCGCCAATACACGTGGAGCAACTGATGCGGAAAAGTTCGAAGAAATCTCTTATTTGGGTTTCCCCTTATCATTATCGGAAACATTTCAGCAGAAAAATACCAACAGGTCAATTGAGGATGCCTTTGCAACTGTATCGAAAATTCAGGAGGTATGCCAGCGATCAGGCAAGAAGCTGGTGACTTACTTATCGATGGGTTTTGGAAATCCATACGGGGATCCGTACGAGTCAGCTTACCTGATAGAATTTGTAGAGAAGCTTTTAAAAATGGACATTGGCATTATTTCACTGGCAGATACGGTTGGTGTCGCTGATGAAAATACGATTAGTACAGCCTTTAAGACTTTAATCACTGCCTTCCCAACAGTAGAGTTTGGAGCGCATTTGCATGCTAATCCTAAAGACGCAGCTCATAAAGTAAAAGCCGCTTTTGAAGCCGGATGCAGAAGGTTTGATGGAGCGGTCAATGGATATGGCGGTTGCCCGATGGCTGACGATGTATTGGTTGGTAATATCGCCACTGAAGTGATAGTAGCACATGCATCAGAAGCTGTTTTAGACTTTTCAATAGATCAAACAGCCTTCTCTGAGGCAATGACAACCGCAGGTGAGTTGTTTGGGCAGTATCATTAAACCAGCAATAGAATCAGTTGGATAATTTCCTTCGTTTTTGGTAGAGGAGGTAGATTCCTAATGCTGCGAATGTTAGTATTAGATATAGCCATATCGATTGGTACCATTTTGAAATGCTGATAGGAGAGGTGTCACCCAGAAGAACATAATTGTTCCAATGGAAAGGGTGTTGAGAGGCAGGATGTGCTTCTTCCAGATATTGGAGTTTAGCCAGCCTTAAGGCTTTATCTTTAGTCTTCCCCTCAGCTAGGTATTTGTAAAAGTAAAATGAACTTCAGGCATCTACACCGACATCAGCCTTTCTTCTGAAATACTTGCTAGAGCCTGTTCAATATCCTTGATTAAGTCATCATGGTGTTCCAGACCAATTGATAACCTAACCAGCTGGTCTGTGACACCTATAGCTTTACGGCTCTCCGGGTCAACGCCAATGTGAGTCATAGATGCCGGATGCTGAGCCAGACTTTCTGTGCTGCCAAGGCTTACTGCCAATTTGATGAGCTTTAAGTGATTTAAAAAACGGAAAGCTTCCTGCTCACCTCCTTTAACATAGATAGAAAGCATTGCTCCAGCAGAAGAGTATTGTTTTTTAAACAGCTCATATTCTCTGGATCCCTCTTCCAGGAAACCTAGATACTGTACCTTCTCCAACTTAGGATGTCCTTTGAGATAATCGGCAACTTTTCCGGCATTGAATGCTTGTTGCTCCATCCTGACTTTTAGAGTCTCCAGGCTTCTTAACAACAGCCAGCAAGTATTTGGACTCGCCATATTCCCGAGAAAAGTCCTTAGCACCTTAATCCTTTGCATGACTTCATGAGATCCCAGTGCTGCGCCTGCAATTAAATCGCTATGACCACCAATATACTTGGTTGCGGAGTATAAAACAATATCCGCACCATGTTCCAAAGGATGTGACCAAAGCGGACCCATATAAGTGTTATCTACAGCAATTTTGATTTCAGGATTGAGGTAATCTGCGATTTCTCTGCATTCCGATATGTCGATTAAGTCGTTCGTCGGGTTTGCAGGTGTTTCCAGATAAATCATTGCAAGTTTGTCAGCTTTGCCGGAATCGTAAACCCGCTCCAGGATTTGTTCTTTAGATTCGCCAGGCATAAAGCAGATACTATCAACTTCTATTTTTGATAGGAAATGGTTGATGAAGTGATCCGTCCCTCCATAGGTAGGAGAACTGAATAAAAGGAGGTCGCCCGGTTTTAAAAACTCCAGAAGTGTTGTGCTGATGGCTGACATACCACTTTCAAAAATGGCACAGTCATCAGCCTGATCCCAGAGTGATAATCTGTTTTCAAGAATTTCGAGATTTGGATTATTGATACGGCTGTAAATAAGCCCCAGCTCTTCTCCGTCTTGCTTGTTTCTCAACCCATAAGCCAGCTCAAAAAAAGACTTTCCTTCTTCAGCAGATTTAAAAACAAAAGTGGAAGTTTGAAATACCGGCGGCTTAATAGCCCCCTCAGATAAAGCAGGTTCATAGCCATAGGTCATCATTAGGCTTTCCGGGTGAGTGAATTCTTTCTTTTTGTGGCTCATGCTATTCCAGTTGTTTCAGTAAATTTATTGATTAACAGAATAAAAATCTATCTAAATATAGTTGAAAAGAAAATATTACTTTTATTAATTAAATTGGGGATTAAAATTCTTTTTTAGATGATTTATCCTGATGCTAACAGAAAATTAATCTTTATGTCAAATTACCAAATAGATCAAATTGATAGAGAAATTGTAAAATTGCTGCAAAGGGATGGCAAAATGAAAATCAAGGAGCTGGCCGCTCATCTTGGAATGACTAACACTCCGATATTCGATAGAATCAAAAGATTGGAACAGGAAAAAGTGATCACAGGATATTGTGCCAAGGCAGACAGGATGAGGCTTGGTTTTCAATTAATTGCTTTTACTTCTATCTCGCTCGACAAGCACAAGGGTGAGTTAATCAATAATTTTGAAAACGATGTGAAAGCATTGCCAGAAGTGCTGGAATGTTATCATATAGCAGGTATGTTTGATTACCTGTTGAAGGTCTTTGTCAGAGATATGGATGAATATCAGCAGTTTATCACTAAAAAACTCGCAGGGCTACAATACATTGGGCAGGTACAAAGCTCATTTGTCATGACAGAAATAAAGAAGGAACAGGTGTATCCAGTCTAGAGCTTTTTTTGATGATATAGCCTAAATTTTAATATTTGATTTTGTATCTTTTACCTGGTAATGATTTTACAAGTCCTTGAAATTCAAGGTTCAACAAGATGCTTGCTGTTTCATTTACTGATGTTTGAGCCTTCCAAGAAAGCTCGTCGATTGAGATACCGTCTTTGTGAATAAGTAAAGTCTTTATAATAGGTTGTTCTTCTTTGCTAAATGCATCGAGGTTTAACTCAGGCTTCTTCACTGGTTTACCATTGTGTTCCCAATGTAGTAGATATTCAAGGTCTTTTACATTTGTGTAGATATTAGCTCGCTGCGTTTTAATCAGGTAATTGCAGCCTTCAGAGTATGGAGACTCCAGGTTCCCGGGCACAGCCATCAGCGTTTTGTCATAGCCATAAGCAATATCAGCAGTTATCAATGCTCCACCTTTTTTAGCAGCCTCCACTACTATGACAACATCAGCCATGCCTGCAATAATGCGATTTCTCTCTGGAAACAAATGCATATCTGGTTTAGTACCGGGTATGTTTTCACTGATAAGCCCACCTTGCAGGTGCATTTTTTTGGCAATTTCTTTATGAGCTGCGGGATATATTTTGTCTAATCCTCCAGCCATGACACCTATTGTTGGCAAGTCGTTATTGAGCGCTGCTTTGTGCGCTGTAATATCTATGCCATATGCCAATCCGCTAATAATAACCGGATTGTGAACTTTTAACTGATCTACGATTTCTTCGGTGATTCTTTTACCATATTCTGTGGCCTTCCTGGTCCCTACGATGGCAACAGATTTTGCTTGATTAAAAGGCTTTGATTGTCCTGAATAGTAAATAATTGGAGGAGCGTCTTCTATTTGTTTGAGCCGATGTGGATAATCCGGCGAAGTGTAATGTAAAACTGTTAAATCCTTATTTATACAATCCTGCAATACTTCTTCACTCTGGCGAAGTGCCGAATCTCTATTCCCTTGAATTACCTGTATGGTTTTCTCTCCAATTCCCGGAATTTTCCGAAGCTGACTGATCGGTTTTGTAAATACATCCTCAGCTGACCCGCAGTAACTGATGAGTGTTTTAGATAATTTGTTGCCTATTCCTGGTAGTAAAGTACTTGCTAGTTCAAATAATGGTTGTTTCATTAGGTTATATCATCCCTGAGATTAGTCAGGAAAGACTTTACCCTTTTAAGAGAATCTATCAATTCAATTTTTGATAATGCAGTGTTTACATCGTTCTTAATGAAATCTCTGGCTCCTTGCAGGGTGTAACCTTTTTCTTTGACTAAATGGTAGATGAGTTTTACGTTTTTAATATCTTCTGGTGTAAACTGACGGTTGCCTTTGCGATTTTTCTTTGGCTTTATAATATCGAACTCACCTTCCCAAAACCTGATGAGTGAAGTTGCTACATTTAGTTCTTCGGCAACTTCTCCGATGGTATAATACTTCTTTTCTATCGCTTTCTCTTTGTAAGGCACTCTTTTATTGGTTTTTAGAATGAATAATCTCCCCGTTATCTCCTACTTTCAATTGTGAGTCAGGGAAGTCTTCACGAATTAAAGTGTTAATATAATGGAACACTTCCTTATTTCCATCTATTTTGGGTCCACTTTTTTTAGTTTGTTTAATTGGCGTCAAATATCCCCTCAAAAATTCACCTTCCATATTTACCCATAACTTTACAATTGGAGCCAATCCATTAACACCTCTTACATTGAATCGTCCATAGGTACAGAAATTACCAAGACTATAGGCTATAAATCTGTTTTTGTAAATTTCCATTGCCCTGGTGACGTGAGGACCGTGCCCAAAGATGATATCAGCGCCAGCGTCAATCATTTGATGTGAAAATTCGTATACGTTTCCTCTGTTTTCACCGTAAAATACCTCTCTTTTTTTTGTGACATGCTGATGCTTTGATCCTTCGGCACCTCCGTGAAAAGAAACGATTACAATATCTGAAATGCTGTCGAGATGCTGTACAATAGCTTTTGCTGCTTCCGGATTATTAATACTTTGCGTACCGGTATTGGGCGCAAAGGCCGTAAAGCCATATTTGATGCCATCTTTTTTGAAGGTGGTGTAAGGTTGCAGCAATAAGCCTGCATGTGCAATACCGACAGAGTCAAGCACTTTCATGGTGTTACGTCTGCCTGTATTCCCAAAATCTCCAGCGTGATTGTTGGCGGTAGACATCACATCAAAACCTGCATCTACCAGATGAGTAATATATGATTCAGGTGTCCTGAAGGCAAAACATAAATTTTTATTGGAACAGTATTTTGGCGTACCACCACTATTTAGGATGACTCCTTCCAGGTTACCAAAAGTAATATCTGCTGACTTCAAAATGCTGTCTACATCGCTTAGTAAATCTGCACCACCATTTATTGGAAGCATATTCTTTTCGGGATAATTCGTGCCCATCATAATGTCTCCTACGCCTATTACTGTGATAGAATCCTTTGTAAGTCGATAAATCGGAATATCTAATTCAGAATCTAGTGAGAGCAAAGTATCTCCCAATTGTGTTATATAAATTTCAGGGATAGAATCAGGAAGTGTGATATTATCTATCTCCTCAGTAATGAGTGACCAGTCTACTGGTGTTTGTTTGACTTTGCAGGAAACAACAAAGACTATCAGAATGATCAGGTATTTATAATGCTTAGTGGCGTTCATTATTCATAAAAAAAGCGTACCAGTTTAAAATTTCCTGATACGCTTATATCTTGTAATTATCTTCTTTTTAGATAGATCCTAAAGATTGATTCTCTATTGATGCAAGTCTTAGTATTTCTTCAAATTCTTCAGGAGATAAATCCATATTGAAAAAATAAACTGGATTTATCTTTTCCTTATTTTTCCTCACTTCATAGTGCAGGTGTGGCCCTGTCGATTTACCAGTATTGCCAACGTAACCAATTACTTCTCCTCTCACTACTTTTTGTCCTTTTTTGACAATATACTCATTCATATGACCGTAAACAGTTACATATCCAAAACCGTGATCGATTTTTACATAATTACCATAACCACCCCTATCAAAGCTTGTTTTAGAGATTGTTCCGTTTCCGGTTGCATATATGGGAGTGCCAATGGGAGCAGAGAAATCAACACCATAATGCATTCTTCTGGTACCATGAATTGGATCGGTACGCCAACCAAAACCTGAAGCTAGTCTTTTTAGCTCCTTATTTGATACCGGCTGTATCGCTGGCAAAGCTGCAAATCTTTCTTCCTTCTTCTTGGCAAGGTTCATTAAATCTTCATATGACTTACTTTGAATGTAGACCTTCTTTTTCAATTCGTCTATTCTCTTGTAATTTGATATGATCAATTCCTCTTGCGTCAGGTCGCTTTCAATCAAACTATTGTACCGATCAACACCACCGATACCGCCATTTCTTATTGCATCGGAAATAGGTTCGGCACCAAGGATAGTTCTGTAAACATTGTCGTCTTTATCTTCCAAAGAAGCAACCACATTATTCATGGATTCGACCTCCTGAGCGATCAACTTGTATTGAAAGAGAAGTTCCTCGTTTTCTTTTTTGAGAGCGACCATTTTAGGAGAATCAACATTAGCATCGATTATCAGATATATTCCAAATCCAAAAACGATGATTAGTGCAAGAAATCCTAAAAAATTGAGTATGATATCAGATGTGCTTACTTTGATCCTTTCGTATCTGCAAGACTCTGTATCGTAATAGTATTTAATTCGAGCCATTATTTGTTAGATGATAGGTTTTTTTATCCTACTTTTGAGCCTTCTTAATAATGATCATTACCAGAACGACGCAATCTAATGTTGCAAAATAATAAAATATTTTTCATAAGAAATAGTATTTTGGCATTTTTTAGGGGATAAGTTGAATAAAATGCAGACTTATCAGCCATTTATAGGGTATTGATATTTAGTAAGTTAAGATAAATGAATTAAACTGGTTAGTGAATATAAAGTTGTCATTTATTAACAAGTAAGCGTAACAGAACAAAAAGTAAAATGAATTCTAAAGAGATCAGACAGCAGTTTCTTGATTTTTTTCAATCAAAAGGACATACTATCGTGCCTTCAGCACCAATGGTTATTCACAATGATCCTACACTGATGTTTACCAATGCCGGTATGAATCAGTTTAAAGATTATTTTTTGGGAAATAGAGAAGCCGCCAACAAACGAGTTGCCGATACCCAGAAGTGCCTCAGGGTTTCCGGTAAACATAATGATCTTGAAGAGGTAGGGAGAGATACTTATCACCATACTATGTTCGAGATGCTCGGAAACTGGTCCTTTGGTGATTATTTTAAGTCAGATGCTATCAAATGGGCCTGGGAGCTCTTAACAGACGTTTACGGCTTGCCCAAAGACAGATTGTACGTTACAGTTTTCGGTGGTGATGAAAAAGATGGCCTTGCGGCTGATCAGGAGGCTTTTGACATCTGGAAGGAGATCATTGACGAAGAGAGAATTCTGTATTGCGATAAGTCGGACAATTTCTGGGAAATGGGGGCTACTGGTCCATGCGGACCTTGTTCTGAGATTCATTTCGATCTTCGTCCCGAAAGTGAGATAGCTTCGGTATCGGGTAAAGAATTGGTCAATAAGGATGATCCACAGGTAATTGAAATCTGGAACCTGGTCTTCATGCAGTTTAACAGAATGGAGGATGAGAGTCTGATCGAACTACCCGCAAGGCATGTTGATACTGGGATGGGATTTGAAAGACTCGTGCGTGCTATCCAGGGAAAATATTCCAATTATGACACTGATGTATTTGGAGAGTTGATCGACGTAGTTTCGAAGCGCTGCGGCATAGAATACGGAAAAGATGAAAAAACGGATATTGCTGTAAGGGTAATCGTAGATCATATCAGAGCGATAGCTTTCGCAATAGGAGATGGTCAGTTGCCATCCAATGTAAAAGCAGGATATGTGATCAGAAGGATTCTTCGCAGAGCCGTAAGATATGGTTATACATTCCTGAACATGAATGAGCCTTTTATCAATGAGCTGGTGCCTGTGTTGGCAGATCAGTTTGATCAGGTCTTTCCTGAATTAGTCCAGCAAACAGACTTCATTGCTAAAGTGGTTTATGAAGAGGAGGTGTCATTTCTTAAGACATTGGAAAAAGGCCTTAAAAGACTCGAAGATTTGACAAAAGATACAGTTGATCAGACGATCAATGCACAGGATGCCTTTGAATTATATGATACCTATGGCTTTCCATTGGACCTAACGGAATTGATCGCCGAGGAGAGCGGTGTTCAGGTTGATAGCAAAGGTTTTAAAGTAGAGATGCAAAAGCAAAAAGATCGTTCCAAGAAAGCTGGTGTAGTTTCGGCTGGTGATTGGAATGTTCTGGAAGAGAATGAATCTAATGTTTTTTTAGGTTATGATCAGCTTGATTCCGTCAGCCATATCACCAGATACAGAAAAGTAAAAGAAAAGGGCAAAGAGTCGTTTCAGATCGTGTTGGATCAAACACCGTTCTACGCCGAGAGTGGGGGACAGGTTGGTGATGTTGGATACATTGAGGCTGATGGAAAGAAAGTGTCGATTGTCGATACGAAGAAGGAAAACGACCTGATCGTGCATTATGTAAAAGCTCTTCCTGAGAATTTAGAAGTGCCTTTTAAAGCTGTTGTCAACAGGAACAAACGACAGCTCACAACCAGTAATCACAGTGCGACTCACTTATTGCATGCAGCTTTGAGAGATGTGCTGGGTGACCATGTTCAGCAAAAAGGCTCATTGGTGAATGAAAAAATTTTGAGATTTGACTTTTCTCATTTTTCCAAAATGGAGGCAGAAGAAGTTGCTTTAGTTGAACAAATCGTTAATAACAAAATACGAGAAAATATCTCACTCGATGAGAAAAGAAATGTGCCTATTGATGAGGCTAAAAGTATGGGAGCCACAGCTCTTTTTGGTGAGAAATACGGGGATTTTGTAAGGGTCATTACTTTTGATCAGGACTTCTCTGTTGAGCTTTGTGGTGGTACACACGTACCTGCGACTGGTCATATCGGCTATTTCAAAATATTGACCGAAACGTCAGTTGCTGCGGGTGTCAGGCGAATTGAAGCTGTTACTTCCAATACTGCGGAAGCTTATGTTTCGGAAGAACTGAAGATACTTTCGGAGATAAGAGAGTCTCTGAAGAATCCTAAAAACATCGTTCAGTCGATTGAGAACTTAATGGCTGAAAAAAGTCAGTTGCAAAAAGAGATTGAAAAACTCTATGGTGAGAAAGCTCAGTCGATCAAATCTGATATGCTGGCGGCAATGAATCAGGATAATGGGATCAACAAATTGGTCGTCAAGCAAAAATTCCCTGATGCTGACAGTTTGAAGAAAGTATCATTTGAACTAAAAAATGAACGTGATAACCTCATTCTGATAGTAGCTGCTGAAGTGCAGAGTAAACCGATGGTTTCTGTGATGATTTCCGATCAGTTGGTAAGTGATTACAACTTGCATGCTGGAAATATGGTCAAAGAATTAGCAAAAGAAATCAAAGGTGGAGGTGGTGGACAACCTTTCTATGCGACAGCTGGAGGTAAGGATCTTACCGGACTGGAAAGAGTGGTAGAAAAGGCAAAGGATATGATTTCTTCACTGGAAGCTAAAAACGAATAGCATGGTTTCGGCAGATTTAAAAAATAAATACGAGGCTGTCATCGGGCTGGAAGTGCATGTACAGTTGCTGACAGAGAGTAAAATTTTTGCAGGAGACAGCAATCAGTTTGGCAATGATCCTAACAGAAATGTATCTGTGATCACACTGGGACATCCCGGTACATTGCCACGGATGAACAAAAAAGTGATGTCCCACGCAATTAAAATGGGCATAGCCTGCAATTCTGAGATATCAAGATATCAATATTTTGACAGAAAGAATTACTTCTATCCTGATTTGCCTAAGGGCTATCAGACAACCCAGGATAATAAACCTGTCTGTATTGGAGGATTTGTATCTGTGAAAACAGCCAGCGGAGTGAAAAAAGACATTCAGCTGAACAGGATTCACATGGAAGAGGATGCTGGTAAGTCTATTCATTTGCCAGATGGGAATGCCAAAGATACTCTTGTTGATTACAATAGAGCAGGTGTACCGCTCATAGAAATAGTGACCGAGCCAGTATTATTTTCTTCGGAAGAAGCAGCGGCTTTTCTTGGTGAAATAAGAAAGCTGGTTCGATACCTCGAAGTGAGTGATGGCAATATGGAGGAAGGCTCTATGCGTTGTGATGCCAATATATCTGTGAGGTTGAAAGGTGAGCAAAACCTTGGTAAAAAGGTAGAAGTAAAAAATATGAACTCTATCAGGAATGTTTCTCACGCGATCAACTATGAAATTGAAAGACAAATCGCGCACCTTGAAAAAGAAGAAGAAATTGTTTCTGAGACCAGATTATTTGACGTGCCGTCGGGCACTACTTTGGGGATGAGAACTAAGGAAGAACTTAATGACTACCGATACTTTCCTGAGCCCGATCTCAGTCCGATGGAAGTGACTGAAGAATGGTTATCGGAAATTAAATCAGGGATGCCTGCTCTTCCGAATGAATTGGTTCAGAGGTTCGTTAATGAATATAAGCTTCCCGAATATGATGCTTATGTCCTGACAGACTCCCGGGAAATAGCGGAGTATTTTCTGCGTTTAGGGGAATTTAGTGGTGATTACAAGATGTCATCAAACTGGTTGATGGGACCTGTCAAGTCTTATTTGAATGATTCAGGCAAGGAGATGTCTGAATTTCCACTTTTGCCAAAGCAGTTGGCAGGCATATTGAAGTTGGTGAAAGAAAACCTGGTAAGTAACTCAGCAGCAGCTCAAAAATTATTTCCACATTTGATCGAAAACCCGGATGTAGATCCGTCCGAAGCTGCTAAAAAGCTCAATTTGATTCAGGACAGCGATAGCGATTCGATCATGCCATTGATTGAAGAAGTACTATTGGCAAATGAAGCAAAAGTCGCCGAATACAAAAAGGGTAGGAAGGGCTTGCTTGGCTTGTTTGTAGGCGAAGTTATGAAGAAAAGCAGAGGCAAAGCTGACCCGAAACTTACCAATCAGCTTTTACGTGAAACTCTTGAACAGTAAATTGTTGTTATATTTGATTGTGAATCAGAATTAATAAAAGATCTATGAAATTCCATTACTTCCTGTCAATAATTGTATGTCTGATTTTAGGAGCTTGCAATTCCAGTCAGAGAGAAGCGCTGCCCGGAGAAGTTACCGTTTCCGGAGTAGTTGAAAACCCAACCAGTAATGCTCCCATTATTTTGGAAAGATTAGGGGCCAGTGGTATTGAACGCATAGACACCACAGAAGTCGACGGAGATAAATTTACTTTTTTTGTAAAAGAAGATGCGCAGGCATTTTACAGAATCAATTTGTATGATAAGCAATATGTAACTTTTATTCTCGCCGGGACTGATAATGTTATTAATATTACTGCTGATGGAAGTAAGGCAACAGGAGATTTTTCAATTTCAGGTTCTGCAATAAATGATCAAAAGGATCAGATTGATCAGGTTGAAAAGGATTTTAGCGAGAAAGCAATGTCTTTGGAACAGAAGTTTTTAGATGCTAGGGAAAACAATAATCCGGAGGAGATGGAAAAACTCAGATTAGAGTATTTCAGTGCGCAAAAGAATAAAAACGATCAAATGAAGGAGGCTATTTGGAAAGCCACGCCTAATTTGTCTGCGATATACGGACTCAACTACCTCGATGCTACTGCTGAATTTTCATTCATGGATAGCGTAGCAAGTGAATTCAAAAGCTCAGGGAAGTTGTTGGATTATGCGCAATCAATCATCAGCAGGGTAGAAAAAATGAGAAGACTCGCAATAGGTTCTCCGGCTCCAGAGATAGAGTTACCCAGCCCCAGCGGAGAGTTGATTGCTTTGAGTTCTCTGAGAGGTAAGTATGTGTTGATTGATTTCTGGGCAGCCTGGTGTAGACCTTGCCGAATGGAAAACCCAAATGTAAAAAAGATGTATGCAGCCTATGCTGATAAAGGTTTTGAAATACTGGGAGTTTCTTTGGACAGAACCAGAGCGGCATGGATGCAGGCAATTGAAAAAGACGATCTTCCTTGGAAACATGTCTCTGATCTGAAATACTTTAATTCAGAAGCGGCTGAAATGTATGAAATAGAGGCAATTCCAGCTACCTATCTGGTAGACCCTGAAGGTAAGATTATTGCCAAAGGATTGAGGGGCCCTTCTTTAAGGGCTAAATTGAAAGAAATTTTCGGTTAAATTCAGCGATATGTTTGGAAGTTTATTTAAGAAAAAGCCAAGAGGACCAGAGTCCGATTATGTCAATTATCTTAGTAAACTTCTAAAATACAAACAGGTAACTCTGAAGCTACAGGAGCTGGAGAACAATCAGATTACTTTATTATCTTATTTTTTTGATCAGACAGGAGTCGAAATCAGGCAGTTATGTAATGCTGCAGGTGTACCCTTCCAGGAACCGGCAAAGTCAGAGAAACTGGCCAGGGGATTAAATCTGGTGAGGGTCTACGATTTATCAACACCGCACCTGAATGCCGAGCATGTGATTTCGATGGAGGTACACCCTATTTACTCTATCAATAGAAAACTGATTGATTTTTTCAAAGATACAAACGTTGAAAAAGTTGTTTTCTATCTTGGGTTAGATGAACCTTTGATCAAGTTGTTTGGTGCTGATAGAATCATTGAGCTGCTCAAAAGAATGGGTACCAATGATCATGAGGCGCTTTCTCATGAAATGATTGATAAGTCTATTGAGAGAGCTCAGAAGAAATTGGAAAATCATCAGTTTGATCATGTGGATATCACTTCTTCTCAGGAAGAATGGATGGAGGCAAATCAAAAGTTACTTGAAAAATAGAATAAAAAAACAGGCATTTATGTAAGTTTCTATTTAAATCGGCTACCAATCTATAAACTAGACTCATTGTAAATGCTTTTATTCTTTCGTCATCAGTTACTCGGCCAGTTGAGAAGTGTCTTCTGGCAGAAAAATCTGATCGTAACCATTCTCACCTCATTATTCTTTCTATACCTTTTCGTCAATTTGCTACTTGTGGGATTTTTTGCAGATACGATCATAGAAAAAATCTTTCCGGGTGTAGATGTCTTGCAAAAGGCTAATCAGTTGCTGTTGTACTATTTTATAGTTGACCTAATTATTAGGTTTATCATTCAGAAGCTGCCAGATATTTCTATTCAGTATTACTCTTTGCTGCCGATTAAAAAGGCTAAACTGCTTCATTTCCCGATTCTTGGATCGCTGTTTAGTCCTTTCAATGTATTGCCTGCAATCATCATGCTGATATTTTGCTTCAAACAGGTAATCCATCTGACCCAATGGTATTCCTCAATTTCCTGGTTGCTTTCCATGATATTGATAGTGCTTGCAAATAACCTTATTAATTTTGGTTTGAAAAAGAGGTTTAGAAAGACACCTGTACCAATCATATTGCTTTACATCATTCTTTCCGCCTTATTGATATTCGAAGGACTTGGGATGATAAATTTCAGCATCTACTGGCTCGAGTTTATCAACATGCTGATAGCGAAACCCTTTTTATTGATAATCCCGATTTTCTATTTGCTCGCCGGTTATTTCTTTTCCTATCATTCTATGAAAAGTTTGTATTATCCGTCTGATAAAAAACTAAGGAAGTCTGGGAAAACATCTGGAACCGGAGTATTTAGTTTTCTTAGAAGTTACGGTTCGGTGGGCAGAATGGTAGAGGTTGAACTGAAGTTGATTCTGAGAAATAAACGCCCGAGAACTATGCTGATGCTTTCGGTAGTTTTTGCAGTATATATTTATTTAGGCATTTTCAATTTGTCAGCGATCAGTGGAGAAGAGGTAAATGCTTTTTCTAATATCATTATGATTGGTTTTTTTCTTTTGAGCTCAGGCTGGTCAATGCTGATGTACGGACAGCTGTTATTTGCTTGGGAAAGCAATCATTTTGATGGAATCATTAGTAGAAAGATTTCACATCTGGAATATCTCACTGCCAAGTATTGGCTTACTGCGATAATGGTGTTGACATCTGTAATTTTCATAGTTCCGGCATTGATAGTTAGTGGAAAAGCCTTTTTGATAGGGTTGGTTTGTCTGATTTTTAATTTAGGAGTCAATAGTTATATCATCATTTTTGCTGGCATGTTCAACACTTCCAAGGTAGAGCCAAATAAAACTGCATTTATGAATTACCAGGGATCTAACGTGATTCATTTTTTCATTGTATTTCTGATTATGGGCATACCTGCGGTTCTGTTCTTGCCTTTTCAGTTTCTGGGTTTGCCTGAAATTGGAACTGCCTTGATAGCCCTTGTTGGTATCAGTGGTTTTGTTTTCAGAGGTAAGGTGTTGGAAAAACTGGCAGAGTTTTTCAGGTTTAGAAAATATAAGTTGGCCAAAGGTTATAAAGAATTTTAGTAATGATAGGAGTAAGAAATATTCAAAAAAATTATGGAACCAAAGTTGCTCTGAATATCAGCCATCTGGATATTCGAAAGGGAGATTGTATTGGTTTGGTTGGCAATAATGGGGCAGGCAAAACGACATTACTTAGTCTGATGCTTGACTTGATAAAAGCAAACAATGGCCATATAGAAAGTAAGGGGATAAAGGTGAATACTTCTGATGATTGGAAAAACTATACAGGTTCCTATCTGGATGAAAGATTCCTGATTCCACACCTGACAGCACGTGAGTACCTGGATTTTGTGGGAAGTTTACATGGACTGGATACAGGAAAGGTGGACAAATTCCTAAAAGAAAACAGTGGATTCTTTGAAGCAGAGCTGTTTGTAAGGAAAAAGTACATCAGGGATTTGTCTACTGGTAATAAAAACAAGGTAGGTATTCTTTCGACCTTGTTATCAGCACCGGAGCTAATTATTCTGGATGAACCTTTTGCCAGTCTGGACCCTACTTCGCAAGCCTGGTTAAAAAACAGGCTGGTGCGTGCCAAAGAGGGAGGATCAACTATGATTTTATCAAGTCATGACCTTAATCATGTGACAGATGTTAGTAATAGAGTTGTATTATTGGAGAATGGCGAGTTGGTAAAAGACCTGGCTACCGATTCGGAGACACTTTCGGAACTGGAGCACTATTTCATGTTAGATAAGTGATTCTACTGAGCTAAAATCTGACAGTTAATGGTTTGCTCCATAGAACTGATGTTATTTTTCACAATTGTTGTATTGGTTTTAAAGAATTCCTCGTTGTGAATTGAAAACCAATAATTAACTATGAAGAAGACGCTAATAGTCATCAGTTTTATCTTTCTGTCTTATCAGGTTTCAGCGCAATTAAAAGTAGGTGGAGGGGTTACCTATGGAGTTACTTCCGGCCTTGCTGGTATTACTGTTAAAGGAGCTAAAAAACTAAACGATCAATGGAGCCTGTCCCCGGAATTTAACTTTTTCTTTTCCAGAGGAGAGAGGCTAACGGGTGATTTTACAAGAAACGCGGGTTCTGCTACTGAGTTTTATGCCTTAAATGTGGACTTTCACCGTTGGGTGAACTTTGGTCAACCAGAAGACCTTAAGCCATACCTGCTGGTTGGTGTCAATTATGCTTTTCCGGTATATGTTACTGAAAACACAGTAGGTACTCCAGGCAGAACATTTCGGATCAGAGATACGGATTCCGGCGCTTCTTTCAATTTAGGGGTAGGTGGGCAATATGCGTTGGGTAGTCGGATCAATGCTTATGCTGAGCTGAAAGCGATGATTCTCGGAGATGCCGATCAGTTAATTTCTACAGTTGGGTTTTTATATACTTTACAATAATGATATTAATGCACGCCGGCCGCAAAGCGGCCGGCGTGCATTTACCTACTCATCTTTGAGGCTTTCAGCAGGATTTAACAAGGCAGTTTTAATCGTGTGATAGCTTACTGTCAATATGGATATGAATATCAACAAAATGGCGGGTATCAGAAATAGTTCCCACGTCATGTTGATTCGATTGGCAAAATTGTCCAGCCATCGACTCATTAGCCACCACGAGATAGGCAATGATATGACTATGGCAATCAAAATCAAACTAAGAAAGTCTTTAGTCATCAATGACCATAGATTCGTAAAACTAGCTCCTAAAACTTTTCTTAC
>JBCBHL010000039.1:0-30128 GCA_038525605.1 Bacteroidota bacterium | reverse complement strand
ATAACCCTCCTTCAACCTGCTCATCTCTAAAGGAAAACTGGTCAGCAGGAAGCGTTGCAACCAATAGGGAATCTCCCTCTGCACCCAGTGGTTTTCTGTAGAGTAAAAACCGGTCGATCGTTTCTCCTGAACTCGCTAATTCCCAACGCAACTGAATAGCATCAGGAAAATATCCTTTAGAGACAAAAAAGTCCTGACCAAAGGTCTCGGCGAAATAAATAACCGGATATGGAAAACCAGCAGTAACTGTTCTGTTTTCATTGACAGGCAAGGGTGCTACAGGTAATCCGGTGGATAATGTAAACTGATTGAACTGCCCCGAACCATTACTGGTCTCAATAGAAGCTTGTCCAGCCATAAAACCGATACTAAACCCTGATTGTCTCTGGCTAAAGGCATAGCATGCCGTGAAGGTGAGCAGAATGCTCAACAATATCTTCTTAGTCATAGTAAATGTTTTAAATGAAAAGTCCCTTTGCGGAAAGGGATTTGAATATCCCAATGACTATATCTTGATGATGTAGTTTACATAAGCGTTTACCGGACGGGTTTCTGAACCACCGCGATTATTGATTGTGTGAGTATGAGCTCCGGCAGATTCTGTCTGATAAGAGCCGTTGTTAGCCGTGGATGACTCATGTGCTCTTCCATTACCGGAGGTAGAATTTCCGAAACGCAAATTATGACTATGGGCCCCGGCAGTTTCCATATCATGGTTATGACTTTCAATTTCATCACCTTGAAAACTACCTACAGCGTTACCGCTGTTACTACCGTTAACGCTTACCCGGTCGCTCTTATCAGGATCAGTATCACTATTTCCGGATACACCTCTTAAAAATTGCCCTCTTAAATCCGGAACTCTAAAAGTGCTAATACCATTGCCTCCCCAGCTGTCGCCAATTGCGGCAAACAACTCAGGGAAATCAGCTACATTCAATTCACGACCATCACATAAGACATAACCTTCTGGTAGATTGTCTCCGGCTCCCGCAAAAGCGGTTATGCTTCCAGCTGGAACTCCGTTTTGTGCCCTTCCGGCAGCCTGAGCATAGGGTACACTCAATAGTTGCGTTTCGCTGACTACAACAAAATCAGTATTGTTTACACTCACTTCAGCTCTAAGGAAGTAATTCTTATTAGCCCAGTCCAATCCGAAAAACTGAGCAGTATTCTCCGAACCTACCACAGAGGAAAACACACCAAATGCATCGGTGGTCAAATCATGTAATTCTGTAAAATCAGGATTGTTGGATTGCCCCTCTTCATAAATCGAAAACCGTACGAATACTGTGGCAGTACCAATAGCATTTCCCTCAAAATCACGTGCATATCCCTGATAACTAAAACCTTTTTCACTGATTGGATTAGTCTGAGCGGTTAGATTATGAGCCGATAATAACAGAAAAAGCGCAATCGAACTAGTTAAAATCTTAGTAAATGAATATTTAATCATAGTATTTTTATGTAGTTGTTTGCAGACTAATCGCACCACTAGGTGAAATAGTTGCTTCAACCAGAAAATAAAATTCTGCAAAAAACTGGTTCGGATCAAAACCGTGTTAAATGGAATCCTTCTGATGAATTGCAATGCGATCAAATCGTACGTTTGTCATATTTGTATCACATCATGTAGGAACTGATCAGGTTATTCAATACATCTGTTTGAATAGTTAGATTCAAAGCTATCTTGATGTAGCAGAATCTCATTTGATCGAATGATCATATGGATGATTTATTCAGATTAAATTGATTCGTTTCATATTTATATTGCTTTTTTCCTGGTAAGTAATATTTGCTTTTGAAATTAGTTTGAAGAAACGGATTCTGTCTTTAACTTAGCGACCTTAATGACATAAAGACATATGAGAGAAATTCAGTTCAGGGAAGCACTCAGGGAAGCGATGAGTGAGGAAATGAGAAAAGATGAGTCCATCTTCCTGATGGGTGAAGAAGTGGCGGAATATAATGGAGCTTACAAAGTAAGTCAGGGAATGCTTGATGAATTTGGAGTGAAGAGAGTTATTGATACACCGATCGCTGAATTAGGGTTTGCCGGACTAGGTGTAGGTGCTGCCATGAATGGCTTGAGACCTATCATTGAATTCATGACTTTCAATTTTTCTCTGGTTGCCATTGATCAGGTCATTAACAGTGCCGCCAAAATGATGAGTATGTCTGGTGGTCAGTTTAATATACCGATGGTGTTCAGAGGACCTACGGGAAATGCTGGTCAGCTGAGTTCTCAGCACTCTCAAAATTTTGAAAACTGGTATGCAAACTGTCCCGGACTAAAAGTAGTTGTTCCTTCTAATCCTTATGATGCGAAAGGACTTCTAAAATCTTCTATCAGAGATAACGATCCTACGATCTTCATGGAGTCTGAATTGATGTACGGAGATAAAGGTGCAGTTCCTGAAGAAGAATATACACTTCCAATAGGCGAAGCTCATATCGTACAGAACGGAACTGATGTAACCTTAATATCATTTGGTAAAATGATGAAGGTGGTCAATGAAGCTGGTGCTGAGCTGGCCAAAGAAGGCATCAGCGCTGAAATCATTGATTTAAGAACTGTTAGACCTATCGATTACGATACAATCATCAATTCTGTTAAGAAAACTAACAGGTTGGTAATTGTGGAAGAAGCATGGCCTTTAGCTTCCATTTCGACTGATATATCGCACCAGGTACAGTCACAGGCATTTGATTATTTGGATGCCCCTGTCACAAGAGTGAACAGTAAGGATTTACCATTGCCTTATGCTCCAACGTTGATAGCTGAAATTCTACCAAACGTTAAACGTACGATCGACGCTGTTAATAGCGTGATGTATAAATAACCAAGAAAATATATTAGCGAAAAAGGTAAAACCATACTGGTTTTACCTTTTTTGTTTCGGACTGAATGTAATATTGTTTCTATCAAAAAGACATATTAGGAAATGATGCAGAAGACTTTTTCCAAACCCCATTGTCATAGTAATATCTGATTGCTTCCCCAGTTCTTGAGTTCAACACTGATACAATTCTAAATTGCTCCGGTGCTCTTCTCCCAGCTGTCCCAGGACTGTAGTACTCACGATAATTCATCAAAATCTCACCTGTGTTACTTGAAAAATCATCGAAATGAACCTTTGGTAATGAAGATGATGAGTCCAGCCACTTCTTATCATCATAATAATACCGTGCTGATTCTCCTGTCTTCGTATTCCAGACAAAGACTATTCTAAATTGCTCCGGTGCTCTTCTTCCCGGTGTCCCCGGACTGTAATACTCATGATACCTCATCATAATCTCTCCTACCTCCTCTGATGCTGTTTTCAACGGCTTTTCAGGCAAGGCAACACTCGATTTATACCATTCCTTATTATCATAATAGTATCTGGCAGATTCTCCTGTTCTGGTATTCCAGACATAAACAATTCTAAATTGTTCAGGAGATCTTCTTCCTGGAGTACCAGGGCTGTAGTATTCATGATAATCCATCATGATTTCTCCTACCTCACCAGAAGGCCTCTTCAGTGGGCTATCAGGTAAAGCAACACTTGACTTATACCATGCTTTGTTATCATAATAAAACCTTGCCGATTCTCCTGTTCTCGTATTCCAGACATAAACAATCCTAAATTGCTCCGGTGCTCTTCTTCCCGGAGTTCCCGGGCTGTAATATTCATGGTAATCCATCATGATCTCACCACTCTCACCCGAAGTAGCCCCTAAAGGTTGTTCAGGCAATGAAACGGAAGATTTGTGCCATGCTTTGTTATCATAATAATATCTGGCTGATTCCCCAGTTTTAGAGTTCCAGACAAACACAATTCTGTATTGCTCAGGTGCACGTCTACCAGGGTCGCCAGGACTATAGTACTCATGATAATCCATCATAATTTCGCCATTTTCACCTGAAGAATTACCAAGCGGGTCAATTGGCAATAAAACTGATGATTTATTCCATTTCTTGTCATCATAAAAATAGCGGGCAGATTTTCCGGATTTCGAATCCCAGACAAATGTTATTCGAAATTGCTCAGGATCCCGTCTTCCCTCGACACCCGGACTATAATATTCCTGATATTCAAAAAAAAGTGATTGATCTTGTGCAAAAATGTTCAATTGTGTCAGTAGTGTTATAATAAAAAATAATCTGTACTTCTTATTCATTTCAATGCTTTTATACGGTTTTGAATGCAAGCCGAAAAAGAAAAGTGTAAGTTTCAGCCTACACTTTCCTATTCGAGACATCATTTGCTAGCCCGCCTGTGATCGTTCAATTTCTTAGCGCCATATGCGCCACCTGCTATCAACAGCAACGATAATCCACCGTCAATTGGAGTGGCTGGAGGTCCGGGTTGTGCGAAAACAGCAGTAGTTACCAGTAGAAAACTCAATACAGAAACACTGATTAATATCAGGCTGACTATGATTTTTTTCATTGTATTCATTATTTACTTTATTTTGAATTTGTAAGTTTCATTATCAACTTTCAGTATATACAAGGTATTTAGTAGTAAATCCTGCTCAACTGTAGCTTCCTTATGCTTGAATTCCACATCATTGTCAAATAGAACATGACCCGAAATAGTATAGACAGCAACTCTCTTCATTCCCTCAGAAGGATGAATCAACTTAAAGCCGGATGTACTTCCAATTATTTCAATATTGCCTGCTATTTCCTCTTCTATCACCTGGAAGCTTTGTGGAGTAAACTGAATAAAAAACCTTCCATCGTGAACACCCTCAGATAGCTGAACAGGGATTTGATCATATTTAGTCAAAGGATCGGTTTTACCGTTCAACTTGTCAATGAGCAACACAGACATGTCTTCAGGAAGATCAATTACTTCCTTAACTTGTATCCAATATTCACCAGATGCTTCCACTTCGATCCCTAATGGAATGCTGATTGGTTCTTCCTTTAAAAATGGCAATGCCTGAATTGCATAAGGCTCATCATCCAAAATTGAATAAAAGGATATCTGATCATTGGCAGAGAATTTTGGCCCGTCAAGTGCAAAATCCTTTCCTTCCGTTGCATGCTTGTGAAATCCAACCAACAACTCATTGTACAGGTCATTGCCTGATAGTGATAGTTTGATGGACTGTATTTTACCTTCTTCCTGTTGCCTGAAGAAATTTCCATCGCTGTTACCACCGGCAGTCTGATCAATCATGTTAGTGTTGAAAGTAACTGGTCCCGCAGTAGTAACGTTGACAAGAAAACCCTGCATTGAGCCTATGTTGCCATTGAAAGCAGAACTCCCTTTTTGTCCACTTACGCCATCACCCAGATCAACAGCGGAAACAGTCCCCATGTTGTTGACAAGTATATAGTCACCTCCTCTGCTGCTGCCTACATTGCTACCTCCGTCATCCCATAACCATATGTTGCCGTCAATTGTAGCACTATTAGCAGTGATGAAATCAGATCGGCTAATGGCTGCAGTATACGGATTGGCAACAATGTTGAAAGCATCTCCTGTATCAAAGACCGGAATAGTGATCGTTCCACTATTTGGAGTACCTACAAATGACACCTCTGGTGATAAGGCATCAAAGCCAACAAAGAAACCCTTGCCTGGCGCCATACTGCCAGTCGGCACACTAAAATTTAAGCCGTCGTAATCATAAACGTAATCAGCAACCATATCAGAAATATCGGCATTCGTGACCGGAGAGCCTACCAGACTGTAACCGCTGCTACCGGTGGTATTTCTCAAAACATTCACATCACCATTCCCATAAACCTTGTCGGTTATTGTCAGAGATGCACCTGAGTTAATTTGCATTAACGCCCCGTTTCTTAATTCCAAACGGAAAACTTCCTGGTCGCCAGTGATGATAGGTTCGTTACCTCCTGCCTCTATCACAACTCTGCTACCAGCACCAGGAACAGTGCCTGTATTCCAATTAGTCGCATCAGTAAAAGTGCTGTTATTACCCTGCCAGTAAAATATCTCCGGATTATCGGACCCCAAATGATCAAATCCTAGATCTTCTGCTAAATCTGGATAAGCAAAGTTTGTTTCCAATTCAAAGGTCAATGCATTGTTACCTGTCACACTTCCCATATACCAATCTGATTCATTTGAACCTGTTGAATTTCCATTTCTTGCAAAATAGCCTATGTTTCCTGTGTCAGTATTGATAATTGTATTAGATGCAATTCCAAATCTTGAAGATGAAAAATTGATCAATCCATACCCCACGTCAGAAGACGAACCGTCTGTTCTTCCAACTCCGTCCAGCAAATTCCAGCTTGCAGCATCTCCGTCAAGTGTACCATCATTGTTGTTATCATAATCAGTAGATAAAGTAGGCCGGGTATCACTAGTGAATAAGAGGTAACTTTGAGAACTTTCATAAAACTCCTCAGTAGCGTTTGACAAGGTTTCCCATCCCGAGTTTGTACTTTCCACCACATTGGACTGAGCTGATACATTATAACTATTACCTGATTGAAGTAGCACCAGGTAGCCATTCGAACCTATGACTAACCCTCCTAAATCAAATAAATGGGTAATCTCACCTATACCAAATGTACCGGAAATTTCAAGATTCCTTTCACCGTTGATTGATGCAAAATAGGTTCCTTTTGGGATTGTTGCTCCTACTGTACCGAATAATTCGATAAACTCATTACCTATATCTGCTGCCCTAAAGGAAAAAAAATAGACTTCACTGATCCTAATTTCGTCCATAATATCGATTACGACAGAAACATCAGGCATAGATTGGTTCATATCATTGTCAGCTGCAACAACATTAAATGCAACCAAATTAGTACCGGAAGCACTAGGATCTGGCAGCCAATAAGCATTGTTGGTACTGTTAACTTCATCATTGGTTCCAGTAGACCAAGCAACTGCATTTTGACTATCTGAACCAATTCTTAATGTTCCTGAAGCCACTGACTGTACAATAAACCCATCGACCGTGCCATCAGCATCTGCTGCATCAGAGGAAGCAATTAAATCAGCAAAGGTGATTTCTACCTCTTGATCTGTATAAGTTGCAAAAGCATCATCCGCAACTGAAGTCAATGTGGGTAATAATCCTACCTGTATCTGAGCAGTAATATTTGATGTAGACTCCGCTCCTTCATTATCAATAGCAGTCAACTCAAAAGCATCTGTCAAGCCACTAACTCCCGAGGCTGGTGTCCAGTAAGCCTGGTTATTGGCATCAATTCGATCATTACTCCCAATAGCGAAAGCTGTTGCACTTCCTGCATCTGCTCCAATTGTTAAAGTTCCGTTACTAACTGATTTAACGAGAAATGCGTCGACAGTTCCGTCAATATCATTGGCATCACTGGCTGAAATCAATGATGTTAGCGAAATCTCTACCTCCGTATTGAGTGGTGTTGAGGCAACTTCCTGACTAAAACTCGTAAAAATAGGTGCCTGATTATCAAATGTGTTGTCACTACCCACATGGATAAGTGCTCTTCCTTGTAATGATGAGGGAAAAGTAGCTCCAGTTTCCATTGTAAAAGAACTACCATCAGTACCTTTAATTCTGGCTGTTACCCAGTCGTTGGCTGTTGAACCATTTGAAGAATTCGTTCTCGCAAAATAGCCAGGTCTAAATCCACCAATGTCTACTACAATATTGGGTGATACTACAAGACCGTTACCATTGGCACTAAAGTTAATTGGTGCATATAATACGTCATTTATATCACCATCAGATAACCCGATACCATCTATTGTTCTCCAATTAATCGCATCGCCTTCCAAAATACCATCCGGGCTTGTTGTTGCCGTCCCATCATAAAAACCATTCAAAATCGGTAGAGTGGTACTTTCAATTAATAAAAAACTATAGGAATTATTTCTAAAATTGAATGCAGAAACTCCAAGACTTTGCCATCCTGTATTTCCACTGCGATAAACACTTGCATCAGGATCGATGGAAAAAGTATTATCTCTTTGTACAAGGACTATGTAACCGTTCTGTCCAAATCTAAAGCCTGACAAATCAAAATAGTTAAAAAGAGAGCCTACAACAAAACTAAAACTACCATTGATTGCGAGAAAATAGGTTCCATCCGGCACAGTTGCTCCCGGTGTTCCGGAGAATTCAACAAATTCATTGCTAGCATCGCTCACGTCTTCTACGTGTATCAACAATTCGTTTAACTTCATCTCCACCACATCGATCGGAACTCCCACTTCAATAGTAGATTCTGCATTGTCATCGTCCACTGCTACTATCTCAAATGCCTCTAGGTCATTCTCAGACTCTCCACGTTCCGGGGTCCAGTAAGCATTCAGTGTCCCGTTGATTAGATCATTGATCCCATCCTCGTACTCAGATGCAGTGGCACGACTCGAACCGATTAGTAATGAACCTGAACTAACTTTCATCACTTTAAAAGCATCAATTGTTCCGTCAGTATCAGTAGCATTACTAACAGCCAGAATTTCCGCAAAACTAATTTCAACCTCCTGATCTGTAAAAATAGATTGCACTTCCTCCGAAAAGGAAGTAATAACAGGCGGCTGATTCTGAGCAGCTAATTGAAAAGATCCTGCAAGCAGAATCAAACATATCAATGTGTGTATAAATTTATTCATGCTAGAATTATAAGATTAATACTATTTTTTACAGCAATAATCTAAAATTCAATCATGCGAAATGGATATATTGAAGGAAACTACTTTAAGACTGAACGAAACCTGCTTCACAGTGAAGGAAAAATATCAACCTATTTTGTATTAATGTTGATTCTTAATGATCCGCATTAGTTCTTCTTTTTTGAGAGACGATACGGGGACTTTTGAATCATCGATCATAATTACATGACCACCATCTCTTTTGTCGTATCCTTTAATCAAAGAGCCATTAATCAACCATGATTTATGCACTCTGAAAAATCCGGATGGACTTAGCTGTTCTTCAAAGTCTTTCAGGGTCTTTGATATGATTAATTGCTCTTGGTCCCTCAGATAAAAAGTGGTATAATTCATTGAGGATTGACATTTAATGATCTGATCAACCTCCACCACATGTATTTTATCCATAGTGGACAGAACGATTTTCTTCTTTTTTCGCCCTTCCTGCTTCAGGTTTTCCAGTAGAACATCCACTGTCTGATAGGCTTTTCTTTCCTTAATATTTCTAGAAGCTCTCGAAATTGCCTCTTTCAGTCTTTCCGGATGAATAGGTTTCAAAATATAGTCAATAGCCGAAAACTTAAATGCTTCGATGGCATACTGCTCATATGCGGTAATAAAAACGAGGTGAGACTGGATATTATTGAAATTTTCGAGAATCTCAAAGGATTTACGTTTACCAAGCTGAATATCAAGTAAAATAAGATCGGGATTCGACTCGCTAATTAAAGTGGTGCCTTCTTCCACACTTGATGCATGCCCTTCCACCTTTATCTCCGGACAATGAATCATCAATAACTTAATCAAGGCATCTCTTGCATTAGGTTCATCTTCTATTACAATTGCGGAGATTTTATCAAATTGCATTTTTTACCGGGAGGTTAAAGATTACGACAACACCTGATATGTTGTCTTGCTGATCATATTTATTGGAAATCTCAAAGATGTAATCCTTTTTATCTTTTTGCAACCTGCTTATTCTTTCTTTTACCAAATTTAATCCAATTGACTGGCTGTTTTTATCATATTCCTGATGCAGACCGATACCATCATCAGTGATTTTGAAAAGCAATTCATTCTTCTCCTTCAAGATCGAAACTTCAATTATCCCACTTTCCCTTCCATCAAATCCATGTTTAATAGAGTTCTCCAGAAAAGGTTGAATAATCATCGGTGGAACTAATAAATTGTCGATTTCCAATTTTTCTGCCATGATTACCAAACTCAAATCCTTGTTAAACCTTGCTCCTTCCAAATCAACATAATTTTGAACCATATTGATCTCTTTTTTCAAGGTAATGAATTCATTTTTGGATACTTCCAATACATCTCTTGTCAGTTCACCGAATTTGGCAATATAGATAGTCGCCTTATCTCGGTCATCATTCAAAACAAAATTCTGAATAGATGCCAAAGCATTAAATATGAAATGAGGGTTCATCTGAGTTCTTAGTACAGTTTGCTCCAATATCATTTGGCGCTTCTCGGCATTACTTTTATTTTGTCTCATCAGCAAAACCGCAATGATCAATACTGCCAATAGTACGATGGTAATACCAATGATGATGATATTTCGCTGATTTAACTCCAGGTCTTTTATTTCATTTTCCTGAGCCAGCGATTCAATTTCCTGTTGCTTTCTGTTGAAGTCAAATCGGGTCTGAAGCTCCTGTAAAGATCGCTGTTTATCCATGTTGAGCAGGCTATCTTCAATGACTTTCAGGTCTTTCATTGAGCTGAATGCTCCCGAATAATCTTTTTTCTTTTCAAGGATTTCAACTCTCTGCATCAGCACATCCCTCATCCATCCTGCTATATTTCGTTCTTCTGCCAGACTTTCAGCCCTTCGATTAAATGCCAATGCCGAATCAATCTCATTGTTCACCAGATAAGCAGTTGCATAAGCCTTGTTCATCTCATACTTGTCAATTCGTCTGGCTGATGTTGTATCGAAAAGATTAAGGTAAATCAAGGAACTGTCTGATTGGCCTTGCTTTGCATGTAGGTTTGCCAATGCAGTCAATGTACTGTGGATTGGGTTATTATTTTTCAACTTGTAATCTAAACTCTTTTTAAAAAGAATTTTAGCTGAATCATATTTACTTTCAATCACCAGGATATCAGCCAGGTTTTTATAGGCAGAAGTCAATACGTCCTCAGCATCATTTTGATATGCAAAGAGAATGACTTCAGCATAAATGAGTTTGCTTCGTTGATAATCATTAAACGAATAGGCCAAAGTCGCCATTTTATTGAGACTTTTAAACAAATTCTTGGTCCGACCATATCTCTGCGACCACCTGACAGAACTTTGGTAATTAGATAACGCAGAATCATACATGTTATACACGCGATAGAAATCTGCAGAATACTCATAAATAAGCGGTTTCAAGTAAAAAAGTAGAGTCGTATCTTTTATTTCGCTCACCCCCCTCTTGGCAGCCTCCATATACAAAATGCACCGATCGTGTTCATTTAGTAAATTGTAGTAATACGCCTGGTATATATTGTATCTGGCCATCTCAACTTCAAGTTGATATTTACTGGCTAGTCGCTCCCCTTTTTTGAGATAATAAGCCGCTGTATCCATATTGAGCCTTATTCCAATATTGAGATTCGCATATTGCAGATAACCTCTGGCAAGCAGTCGATAGTCAGGGATCTTTTCTGCAAGTGTGAACCATTGCCGGTACAAAGAATCAACTAATTCAGGGTTACCATAAGCGCCTACTTCGGAAAGTAGCGTTCTGGTAGTTTGCAGCTGCTCATCCAAGTCTTGCGACACCACATCAATGCGTAGCAGAATAAAGAAAAGAAAGGACAAGAGTTTTACTTTGGCTACCATTTAAAGAGATAAATTATCAATCAACGGTTTAAAAATATGGTAATCCAGGCAAACCAAAAAAAGAATAGTCTTGATCCAATGGAAATGATATGCAAAAACAATTCTTTAAAAGCTCAGAAATAGCAGGAAAAAATAAGGATGAAAAATTGACCCAATCACTGGTCAATTAATCATAAACCAGACTTTTAGCAAAAAAGATAGACCCGCTGTCCAATCGCTCAAACTATCAGAAATGTATGCAAAGTAAAATGTAATAAAGCCGAAAATTACTTCCCAAATAAATTCATCCCGGAAAGCGCCCTTTTCGCTCCACCCATCTTATTCATGGTTTTCATCATTTTACGCATCTCATTAAACTGCTTCAATAGTTGGTTAACCTGTTGAATAGAAGTACCACTACCTTTTGCAATTCTCTGTCTTCTCGATCCGTTAATGATGTCCGGGTTTTCTCTTTCGGATGGGGTCATAGACTTGATGATTGCTTCTATAGGTTTGAAAGAATCATCATCGATATCAATGTTTTTAAGGGCTTTGCCCATCCCAGGGATCATTCCCAATAAATCCTTCAGATTACCCATCTTTTTGATTTGTTCCATCTGAGATAGGAAATCATCGAACCCAAACTGGTTCTTTCTGATCTTCTTATTGAGTCGATTAGCTTCTTCCTGATCAAAGTTCTGCTGTGCCCTTTCAACAAGAGTCAGTACATCACCCATACCAAGAATCCTGTTGGCCATCCTGTCCGGGTGGAATACGTCAATGGCATCCATTTTTTCTCCCGTACTAATGAACTTAATTGGCTTCTCAACCACAGTTCTGATAGATAAAGCAGCACCACCTCTTGTATCACCATCGAGTTTGGTAAGTACTACCCCATTGAAATTCAGTCTGTCGTTGAAAGTCTTTGCTGTGTTTACAGCATCCTGACCCGTCATGGAGTCAACAACAAACAAGGTTTCACTAGGATTGAGTTGATCCTTTAACTGCTCTATCTCCTGCATCATCTCCTCATCTACAGCCAAACGACCCGCTGTATCGACGATTACAGTTTTCTTGCCATTATCTTTTGCATATTTTATAGCCTTTTTGGCAATATCCAGTGCATTTTTATTCTCTGGCTCGGCATAAACCTCAACCCCTATCTGCTCACCAAGCACTTTTAGCTGATCAATCGCAGCTGGTCGGTAAATATCACAAGCCGCCAACAGCACAGTTCTGCCTTGCTTCTTGAGCATATTTCCAAGTTTCCCTGTAAAAGTCGTTTTACCGGAACCTTGCAGACCACTAATCAAAATAATGTTCGGATCGCCTTTGAGATTAATCTCTTCGGCCGTCTTGCCCATCAACTCAGTAAGCTCATCTGCAACAATTTTAGTGAGAAGTTGTCCAGGAGATACTGATATCAAAACATCTTTTCCCAATGCCTCTGCCTTAATTTTATCCGTAACATCTTTCGCTACCTTATAATTAACATCGGCATCAATTAACGCTCTTCTAATCTCCTTTACAGTAGATGCAACGTTGATTTCAGTAATTTTTCCCTGACCCTTTAGCGTCTTAAACGCCCTATCTAACTTAACACTTAAATTATCGAACATTATTCATTAATTTTTAGATTGCAAATCTAATTGAAATTTGTCATTACCGGAACTTCCCGGCATTTAAAATATAGTGATCGCGTCCCTAATGCTGTTGGTGTAAGAAACATTGGCCAGTAAAACTTTGTCAAAAAGGAGCTATCATTTGCTTTTATTTCATGAGTACTATCTGATCAATTCTATAGGATTACAACCTCTAATTCCGGTCAAATCCGCCATAATTTGAAAAAACACGGCAAAAAATGAAACCTAATTCTTGTTGAATCAGTAAATATTAACATAGTACCTTGTATAACAAAATACTGAAACTCATGATAAAAAGATTACTCACCTTATCCGCATTAATACTTGCTATTACCTTTAGTGCATCAGCGCAAAAGAAAATTAAGTACTCCGATCTCGAAGGGAAAAAATGGAAACTCACAATCGATATACGTGAAGAAATAGAAGAAGAACTCGATGACAGTGACAGTTTCTTTGAAAGATTGGTCATTAAATCCGTTGGAGGTCTGGTAGACAATATCCTCGATGAAATAGACATCTATTTCGAATTTAGAAAAAACAACGAGCTGAAAGTAACTGTCTATGCTTTTGGTGAACGAGAGGTAGAATATACCGAATGGAGGATCAACAGAAATGGTGCCTTAGTCATCGAAGACACTGACAGCTTCAAGTCAGATCGTGACGATGAATGGTACATGGTAGATGATGTCATCATCGCCTACGATAGCGACAAACGTAAAATAGAGGACGGAAACGTCTATCTAGTACAGGTAGACAAATAAACAAAAAGGTATTCCCGATCGATGATTGGGAATACCTTTTTCTGTTTACAAGCTTATACTGTTACTTACTTTTCAATAATAGTCTTCAAATCAGCCGGGCTATAGTTAACAGACTTAAGCGTTTTGTCATCGCCTTTTCTGTAGACCATATATTTGTCCCCTTTTTGAACGTAATATGACTCTGTATTTTTATTCTTCAAATAATGTTCCACAGTCGCCTGTGCCTCTGCCTCTGTTTCACAGGCTTTGCTCATATTGGATCGTTGCACCTCGTTAAACAGCTCAGCAAATTTCTCACCAAGTCCAAATTCCAGTACAGCACCTGATAAAACATATTGAATATCACAAAGCGCATCAGCCACCTCTATCAGGTCTTTGGAAGCGATTGCCTCTTCCAGTTCTTTTAGTTCTTCAGCAATCAGTGACACTCTAAGCCCACACCTTTCCGGCGATGGAATTGTCGGCTCTTCCAGAATAGGGTGACCAAATGTATTATGAAAAGCTGCAACCTGATTTAAGGGATCTATTTTCTCCATTATTTATTTATTTTATCGAATTACCTACCAATGGTAAATCATGAATATTTTCCATTTTGAACCTTAAAACTAATGAGATCGCTATTAATTTGAAAACCACTTTTGTAAGAGAGTACACTCATTAAATTTTAAAAGATTTGGGCGCCATTTCCGGCTCTCCGCTTTAGTCCGTCTATCGACGGAGCTGCCCGCTTCGATCCGGGGCGCGGATTCACTTCCATTTCAAGGTACTTTTCCACTGGTTATAAATCCATCAAAAGCTCGTTACCAAAAATATATGTTTGTTTCACTCTTATTGAATTAACCCAACATATCTTTGAGGCAATGGAGATTCTTTTCGAAGATAATTATCTGGTTGCCGTGAATAAGCCCGAAGGCATGCTTGTCCACAAGACTAAAATAGCGGCTGATGTCAAAACAGGGTTTGCCTTACAAACTGTCCGGGATCAGGTAGGAAAGAAGGTATTTCCGGTCCACAGATTAGACCGACCGACTTCAGGTGTACTACTATTTGCTTTCAATCCCATCACTGCCAATTCACTCATGACTCAGTTCGATCAGAAAACGATCCGGAAACAATACAGATGTGTTGTGAGGGGCTTTACTGAAACTGCAGGTAGTATCACAGAACCACTGATGAAGGAAAATGGTAACTTTCAGGAATCACAGACTGATTTTGAGCTGATCGAGCATTTTGAATTACCCATTGCCAACAGTCGGTTCGATAGCACCAGGTATTCTATTTTAAAAGTAGCTCCTAAAACTGGAAGAACACATCAGATCAGAAGGCACTTTGCCAAAAAAAGACACTACCTCATTGGAGATACCAAATATGGCGATCTAAAATCTAACAGGGCTTTTCAGGAATATAGCGGTATCAATGGCCTGATGCTGCACGCTGAATCAATATCTTTTACTCACCCTGACACCAGAAATGAAATAGCTGTGACTGCTGACCTACCACCGAAATTTCACAAGCTCCAGCAGTTGATAGTCTCAGTCGATGAATAGTCTAATTAGGCTATTCCTGCTTTATTATTTTTGCCATAATGCCAGTCGGGCACTTACTTTTTGTTCGCGCGACGATCCGATTGACAAAAACTAACAAGGCTGCCGGGCGGGAAAAAGGTCAAACTGCTCCCAGCCGGGAGTATGAGCAAAATTACTAAAAATCAGTCAATACTCTGATAACTTAGGAAAGGGCTACCCTGTCCTGTGTCAGACACCTCAAGTTTTTTAATCGTTTCTTCGTGGCATGGGCTACCCCGCTGATTTTATTAACGCATTTTCCTCAAGGCCAATCATAAAACCTCGAAAAAGTAAAATTTAGTACTATTTTGAGGTATTGAAGGTCAAACAATAAATCGGTGGAGAAATATGACTTTTTAAAGGATGTGCCTCATACATTTTAGCATTTTCGGGAAGAAAATCAGATCAGAAAGAAATGGTTGTTTGAGCTTTTGGTAATTAAAAACTTTTAAAAGATTTATCAAGCGAGTTCCATTTATTTCCTGATTTTAGACTGAAAAAGCGTTAATAAATGTATGCAGCACTAGATTTTTGGTTACCTTTTTATCAATGAAAAAGTAACTGAAAGCAATAGATGCTTAGCAAAAAACATAATGTTCTGCAACAGGTGAAAACATCAATGAATCTACTATGAATAAATTGAACTTTTATTAGTCAATCCACAGAAAAAGAGATCGATCCGGTATTGAGAGCATATTTTAATATTGAAAAGAGCAAGGGCATTTACTTAACATTTGAGAATATTTGTTAAATAATCTAATTTTCATGAGGTTCCTAATTAAATCAATCAGATTTATTATTGCTTTTTTTAATGACCAGGTAAAGAAAATAGACGAATCCTCCCATGATGATACCAAGTATCAAAATCATACTGATAATAGTGCTAAAACTCATATCCTGCTCACTAATTTACTGTTAAGGTATTTATTTAAAACAATTCCGACGACTATGACAATTGCCCACTGAGTGACCACAGATGCATTGCTGTAAGTATCCATCAAGTTCCAGTTACCATTTTCATTGAACCATGGAAACTTGGAATAGCCCTGAGACAACCACCAATAAATGAGGTAAACTGCCAAAAACAAATTACCGACTGCCGGAATCTTAAAATAGTAGCCGTTTACTTTAAAATCCGAGTCCTGATCGATTAACTCTGTTTTGAATTTATCCACTCCATATTTTACGACAGCAAAAAGTATAAATATTCCGCTGAGTATGAGGCCAACTCCCCAAACCCAATCCTGGTTTGAAAAGAATTCTAAACTGTAAGCTGAAGGAAACCCAATCAAAATAAAAAAGATTAAGACCACTATCGAAACTTTCTTTCTGCTGTATCCGAATATGGTCACATTGCCGATGAACAACTCTATCATGGGCAAAAGAGAACTGAAAGCAGCAAAAAATAGCGCCAGGAAAAACAAAAGTGCCAGATAGGTACCTCCCGGTATCGTTGCAAATAACTTCGGAATGACAATAAAAGTCAAGGCCTGATTGCCTGACTTCAGGTAAGTAATAGCTTCTGCGTCTGAAGCTGCCAATGCAAATACTGCTGGTAAGATAGCCATCCCTGCAATTAACGACGCTGTATTATTTCCAAATGCTCCTACAAATGTGTTCAACGTTACATCCTCTCCTGATCGGGTGTATGATGATAAGGTCATCATCAGCCCCCACCCTGCTCCTGTAGACCAGGCACTCTGTGAGAGCGCTTCGATCCAGATTGTCGGGTTTTTGAATAAAGAAAAGTCGATGGCAAACATATATTCCAAACCCCGTGATCCATTTGGCATAGAAAGCGAGATCACAACAATAATGAGCATCAGAATGAACAAAGTCGGGATTAGGATTTTATTAGCCCTTTCCAATCCTTTCTGTACACCAAATGATAGTAAGACCACCCCTCCTATGACCACCAATATGTATAGAATGATGGTTAATGTATTTTCATTAGCAATATTTTGCCATTGCTGTTCAAGGTACAAAGGGTTTTCTGCTAAAACATCGCTTAGTGGAGCAGAAGCAAATACCTCCTGGATAGAGACTCCCAGGTATTGCAGTGCCCAGGCAGTGACAACAGAATAGTAGAAGGCAATTCCCAATGTACAAACCGTGATGAAAAATCCCATCCAGGTATAGTTTTTTCCTGCTAACTGCTGGAAAGACCCTATGACCCCAGCCTTAAACTTCTTTCCTATCGAAAATTCTGCCAGCAACAAAGGTATCGACCAGATGAAAAGAAAGACAATCCACAGCAGGATAAAACTACCTCCATACTGTCCCGCCAGCCGCGGAAAACGCCAGAGATTACCAGCACCTATGGCCATTCCTAAAGCGGCAAGTATAATCCCCCACCGATTGCTAAACTCTTCCTTCTTTTGAGGCATAGTAAGTTGTGTATTTTCTCAAATATAGAAAATACAAAGTACTGATCAAGGAATAGGTTGATAAGATTATACCAGTATTCTTGAATCTTCGTAAATCTTTTCACTCAACATCTCCCTATCTTCCGGATGCGCAATATTGATCATCTGCTTTACCCTGTCTTTTAAATTCCGAGCATATAAATCCGCAATTCCATATTCAGTAATGATATACTGCACATGCGCCCTGGTAGTCACTACCGATGCGCCAGACTTCAGGCAATTCGTTATTCTGTTAATCCCTTTATTTGTTCTGGATGGTAGGGCCAGAATTGCTTTACCACGTTCAGAAAGCGTTGCTCCTCTTACGAAATCCATTTGCCCACCTACTCCTGAATAATGCCTAGTGCCGATAGAATCAGCGCATACCTGACCATACAGATCAATCTCTATGGCACTGTTGATCGCCACTACTTTAGGATTCTGCCTGATGGTACGGGTGTCATTGACATATCCTACATCCATCATATTTACTAATGGGTTTTTATCAATAAAGTCATAGATTCTTTTGGTACCCAAAGCAAAGCCTGAAACAACCTTACCGGGCTCTGTTACCTTTTGGCTACCATTAATCACACCAGATTCTACCAGGTCGATAATACCATCTGAACACATCTCTGTATGTACTCCCAGATTTTTATGTCCTTTCATACAGGATAAAGCTGCATTTGGAATACCGCCAATCCCCATTTGTAAAGTTGAGCCATCTTCCACCAGACTTGCAATATGGCGACCGATTTCCAGCTCTATTTGGGTCAATTCGGGTTGTTGAAGCTCAAATAATGGATCTTCCACCTCTATGTAAGCATCAATGTTATTGACATGGATGATGCCATTGCCATGAACAAAAGGCATATTAGGATTGACCTGTGCAATGATAGACTTTGCGGTATCGACGGCAGCATTGGCTATATCCACAGAACAGCCCAATGAACAGAACCCTTTTTCATTTGGTTTCGATACTGTGACCAATGCAACATCAATCGGCATCCTGCCACTTCTAAAAAGATTTGGTATCTCACTTAAAAATATCGGAATGTAATGCGCCCTACCGTTCTGAACATACTTTCGAATATTATGTCCGACAAAGAAGCAGTTAATTGTAAAACTATCTTCATACAATTCATTAGCATACGGCACAGGGCCTTCTGTATGGGCCGATACAATTTCCACATTCCTAAGTTCGGAATGTCTATCGGTCATGGCCTCTACCAACCTAAATGGTGTAGCAGCAGCGGTATGAATAAAGACTCTGTCGTTTGATTTAATTGATTTTACAGCCTCCTCAGCTGAGTTGAATTTTGCCATTGCTTAAAAGTTTTGCCAAAGGTACTTACAATGGTCAGATCAAATTATATGAGGCAACAAACCTTTATCAACTCATCTAATGATTTATATCATTTCATACAATTAGCACAACCCAAAGACTAATTTATTAGTAAATTTTCAAAATTATGAGTTATTTTCAGGATAAAGGGTAACTACCGAATCTCCTCGCTTTCACAACAAATCACACTATTTTTATCCTGTTAATTGATAACCTCCGAAGGTGTGTAGTTGTTAATAGTTTGCTTGCCTTTTGGCATTTACTCATCTTTCAAAGAAATAACAGGGTTTACCGTCGCAGTGAAGTACGTTTTGTATCCCACAGTAATGATCGCAATTAACAAACTGGCCATCAGTGCCACGATAAAATAAGTAGCGCCTAGCGATATCCTATATTCGAAATCTGCCAGCCACTCGTTCATAAAGTAAAATGACAAAGGGGCAGCAATCACAAAGGCGATGATCAATAGGTAGATAAGCTCTCTCGAAAAAATATTGAGGATATTCCAAACGGTTGCTCCCAGAACCTTTCTAACGCCTATTTCCTTCAATCTTTGTGAGGCAATAAAAGAAATCAATCCATATAAGCCCAGGCAACCAATGAAGATGGCAATCGCCGAGAACAACTGAAAAAGTGTCGCAATCCTCTTTTCATCCTGATAAGCTCTTGCCAGCTGTTCATCATAAAACTCGAAACTAAATAGATATTCAGGATAAACCTCTTCCCAAACCTTCTCAAAATGGTTAATGGAGGCCTGTACGTCTGCCATGCCATTTTGATCGGTGTTAAACTTAAATGAAACCTCATAGAAAAAATTTGGATCGTGAACCAGAAAAACATAATCCAGCTTATCTCTCAAAGAATTGGTATGAAAGTTCTCCACTACACCCACAATCTTTGCCGGCCCGTTAAAACCTGTGGTAAATACCAACCCCAGGGCTTCTTCCGGGTCTTCAAGTCCTAGCAGATCAAATACTTTCCTGTTGATAACGGCGTAATTACTACTATCATTAGCTTTTAGCTTTCTGCCAGCTAGTAATTCCAGATTGAAAAAATCAATATATCTATGATCTACTGCTTTAAAATTGGCATGAAAATCATCCTCACTATTTGTTCGGGCGTTATTGAAATTTGAAAACGAATTGCTGTTTCCTCGTGGTGGTGCCAATGAAAACGTAACATCTTGAATCAGAGAGGATTCCTGCATTTTATTTCGGAAAACCTCTGTCTTGGAATTATTATTCTCTGGTAAATAGGTGGTAATAATGGCATCCCGGCTAAATCCAAGATCTTTAGAATAGAAGTAATCCATTTGAGCACCCACCACCAAAGTTCCGATAATCAACACCTGTGAAATGGCAAACTGAATCACTACCAAAGCTCTACGCAAAGAAATTCCTCCCCCTTTCTGAACTCCGGATAGCTTATTTTTCAAAGCAAGGATGGTATTGAGCCTGGATAATAAAAACGAAGGGTAAAACCCTGAAAGTGCTGATACGAAAACAGTTACTAATATGACAAACACAATAATTTTAGGCTGTGAGATCATATCAAGATGAAGCGAGTAGCCTAGCACGTCTACCAGATTGTATAAAAGCAGCTCTCCTATGGCCAGTGCAAAAATCACTGAAATCAGGGTAATAATAAAGGTTTCACTCATAAACTGGGTGATCAATAAGCGTTTGCCAACTCCTATCGCCTTTCTGATTCCAATTTCTTTTGATCTCTTCACTGCCTGGGCGGTAGCCAGATTAATGAAATTTATACAGGCTGTAATGACCAAAAACAAGCCAATTATCCCCAGTGCCATTAACATAGATTTACTAATTGACCTTGATTCATAATTATCAAATCGTCCATCAAAATGCACTTCAGACATGGGCTGAAGGTAAAATTCCAGTTTTTCCGCTGCTTCTTCTCCTTTATACTTGATCACCAAATCCTTTAGTTGTTGATTGACGGAAGCAACCTTATCGGGATTATCAATCAAAAGGAAATTATTAGTGCTTCCTGAGGTGCTGTTCCACCTCTTTCCATCTCCATAATAAATGTTGTAATCTTTCTGAGAGTTGTAGGAAATCATGATTTCAAAAGGGAGTACGGTATTTTTACTCACATTTTCCATAACCGCACCTACCGATAAATCTACCTTATTAGCAAGATTCAATTCCTTTCCAATAGCATCAGCCACGGCGATATCACCAAACAACCGCTTCACCATATCTCTACTGATCACCACCTGATTGGGTGTTTCAAGTGCATTTTTAGCATTGCCGTAGAGAATCTCAAAATCAAAAACCTCTAGCAACTCCGGTTCAGTAAAAACTATTCCTGATTCTATATCATGTTTCACCAGGTTTCCATACTTGTCTATTGTATTTACCTGATCGCCGTATGAATAATGTGTTCTGACGAGCTCTTTAACATCAGAAATATCATTTCTGATCGCTACCCCCAGCGGATGAGGTACACCAGATCCTTGTTGGACTCCATCAGGATAGATATCATTTCGGACAACTCTGTAGATTTGATCGTAATTACCATGAAATTTATCGTAACTCAATTCATAGGTAATTACTTTAAAAATTACCAATGCACAGCCTATCCCCAATGCCAGACCAAAGATGTTTAACAATGCGTAAACTTTATTTCTCTTTAAGTTTCTTAAGGCTGTTACCAGAAAATTTTTAAACATATGATATAAGTTTTGAGAGGTATCAAAATGAATTTTCAAGCAATTTTGACCAAAAGAAATGCCAATTATCACAACTCATTGATAATCTGATTATTACAACAATCAAACTAAATTGCAACCATAGAATTTGCACAGATTCTGTCCGTTTACGTTCAAATTCGGTCAATTTTTAGATATATCGTATTTTACTCTTCTTAACTATTCGACGGTTCATCATTCATATTCAACAATTCAGCTTTCAGAATTATGCAGATCGTTGAGGAAAAGTCATATTTGATGAATAAAACGCAGGAAAATGGAAAAACTAAGCAATATTTTAATCATAATTCACGTAATAGCAGGCTTCACTGCTTTCTTTTTGGGACCGGTAGCAATTTTCTCAGACAAGTTTGGAAAAGCACACAGAACTACAGGCAAAATCTTCTCAATTGCAATGACTTTGGTATTCATAACAGCAGTGGTGGTGAGTATTTACAAAAGCAACACGTTCCTCTTTATGGTAGCGATGTTCAGCTTCTATTCTGTTGTATCGGGTATTAGAATTCTGAAACTTAAAACCCTTGGTACTAAAAAGAAGGCTAAATGGTATGACTGGGGAATTCACGGAACATTCTTCGTCACGTGTATCAGTTTTCTGATTTTCGCAGTTTATTTAATTAATCAGCATGGTTTTATTCCATTGGCTATCCTTTCCGGGTTATTCGCACTAGGTGGATTTGTATCTGTGAGAACAAATCTGAAACCTTTTTTTAGAACTGCACAACCCGGAAACTTTTGGCTGGACTATCACAGAGCCAATATGATCGGTGCGTACATTGCGACTGTAACCGCCTTTTCCGCTCAGCAACTGCATTTTATGCCATTTTTATTGCAATGGACATGGCCAACACTCGTTATTGTTCCGTTATCAGCTTATTTCAACAGAAAATACAGATCTGTGAAAAAAGAAGTTGTTTTACCGAATAACTAACTATTTTTGAATAAAAAGAAAAGTATGAATAGAAACATCATTTCGTTTATTCTAACAGCCTTATCTGTCGCATTACTTATTCCCGGGCTTTTCAATCCTATCTTAAATATTGACATTGGTGCAGAAATACCAATGGTCGGTAAGCTGGTACTTTATCAGCAAACCCAAAATATCTTAGAGACTGCTAAGACCCTGTATGAACACAACAATACTTTTCCGGCAGTTTTGATCATTTTATTCAGCGTTGTGATTCCGTTTTTAAAGGCCATCATCATCATGATTGTTGGTGCCGCCAAAAACATACCCTATCGATACCAATTGTATCGCTTTGTTTATGCTATCGGCAAATGGTCCATGGCTGATGTATTTGTGGTAGGTATTTTCATAGCCTACTTATCCACCGGATCAGATAAAAATATTGTAGCAGAATTGAAGGATGGTTTCTATTATTTCGCTGGATATTGTATTCTTTCCTTAATGGGAATTCAGTTTATGAATGTGGAAAAACCTGAATAATCGCGGAAGTTATTGAAGGCATGAACACGACACCCGCTTTCTAAGCCTTTTAGCATTGAAAAATATGTATTGTTAATGACTCGATATTGAGTTGCCGATGCTGTTATTCACTTAATTCTGCTAATTGAGGTTTAAATCAGATAGCGATTCTGTTTTAGACTATCAATATGATTTTTGTTATATTGAATGAGCAAGCATTTAATAGAGCTTAACGGATATGAAAAAAATCAATTGGCCTGACCAAATCCTCAATTTTATTGGTGTAATTATCGGTGTTTCGCTGGCATTCCTGATCAATAACACTGCTGAAAACAAACAGGAGAAAGAGCAATTCAAAATCATTGTTAAATCCTTCATAGCGGAGTTAGAAGATGAAATAAAGTCTTTTGAAGGTTATGCGATCCCTACCAATAAAAGGCAATCTGCGCAGCTTGATACGCTCATGATTTTGATTGAAAAAAAGGAATACGAAGACATGAAAAAGTTTGGTGAAGTAATAGGTTTTCGAAATTATTCACCTTCAATTACTACATTTAAGTCAATCGGCAATACTGGCAAAATCAATTTGATTAAAGACTTTGAATTAAGAAAAGAAATCATCAATTATTACACGCTGTATGCTCCTGAAACGAAGTTTAAAAACGATCGACAGATAGCATATCACAGTAATTTTTTATTGCCATTTATCATAAAAAATGTAGACATCACCAGGCCTGATATCAACAAAATACCTTTTGCTGAATTAAAAAACATATTGGCATTTTACAGGATCGTCATCGATGAGAAAATTGGTAGTTATGAATATGCAGTTGAAAGAGCCAAATTGCTAAAAGAAAAACTGGAAAAACTGGACTTATAAAAAAGTCCCCGACAATACTGCCAGGGACCAGCTGAAAAGATCTTGTAAAATCATTTACATATCACCAAATGGTGAAAAGCTTCAGCAAAACTTTTTGATAAAAGTCTGTTCCGCTCCTTTCCTCATCGTCCCCTGAAGGTTACGACAAGTAGATTGAGATATTCCTACTGTTCACTTTTAAAAAACACAAATTCGCCTCCTTCGTCATTTGCCTGATGGATAGGTCCATATTGGGGCACCTGACTACTGGGGCTATTATTCATAACAGACACCTTGATTTTATAGAATATTTGATCCGCGGAGATCAATGTTTCCGTATTTTGACTTAGATATTTTATCAGGTACTTGATAAATACACTTTTATCAGGCACTGTAGTCAAAGTTCCGCTGGTAATTGCCTTCCTGCTAGGCATATTATACAAATTGATCATCGCTTTCCCTACCCCTCTTGATTTAAGCAAACCTCCGCTAAAACAGGCGTCGGCAATCAAAAGGGTATGTTTGCTATTGATACCTCTTATATAGTCTCTGATAGTAGCATTTGAAATCCACTGCGCTTTAGAGGTCATACTGGCGTCCGAAGGCAACCAATAACCCTGCTCCAGTTTTTCGTCCCAATAACCGTGACCAGCATAAAACACCAGTAAGTTATCCTTCTCACCAAGCGAATTTGACAATCTCTCAAACTCGTCCAGAATCTCCATCCTTCCCGGGTTTTGAAGAAAGGTGATGTTTTCTTTTGCAAAAGAATACTTCTTAGAAAGAATTCCCATCAATTCTTTGGCATCACTTGTTGGATTATCCAAACTGGTTACAGATCGATCCTTATAATTATCTATACCGATGATCAACGCATGAAATTTTCGGTCTTTCAAACCCTTGATCATTTCTTTGGTGTATATATCGTTATTGTCATTTTCATTCTGATTGGGGGTTCTATCTGCTACTGGCACAGCAGAAATACTACTTTGAACTTTCTGCACATTTACTTTACCAAAAGCTCCGGGTAAACATCCGCCAGATTTCAGGTTTGGCCCCCATTTGCCATCCATAATCATCTGATTGCCAGCATTCACCAATTTCAATGTATATTTTGCCATACATGAAAGCTTGGTCTTTTTAGTAAACTCAATTCCAGTCAGAACAATCTTTTCACCTTTAACCTTACCTTCCAGAGTATATTCAAAAACCTCTTCAGGATTTTCAGATATTGAATAAGTCGTACCTGAAACCGTAGTTCCTTCCTGCTTTAATTTCATACCCATTGCATAGCTCTTACCAAGTAAGTTGTAAGTACCTCGCCATTCACCGGAAACATCTATCCCCTGAACCCTAGCGGTCAAAGAACTAGTTGCCACTAAGAAAATAAAGTATGTTAAAATCAGAAATTTATTATTCATCATCAATTAGTTAATGTAATGTGATCAATTGTCTGTTAATTGAGCTAATCACAAAGTAAAGTTACGGTTACCAGGTTACCGTTGTACGTCAACATGCTTTCCATTTCTGCCTATAGTACAGCTTAACTGCATAAAAAGTACAATTTCAGCCCATTGTTGAATAGAAAAGATAAATCATCGTCTTGAAACCTCTTACATTTGAGTACCATTTAAAAATTGGAGCAAGGCCTGCCAAATAGTACAGCAAATTATGTTCCAGCCTCGGAATTGAGCTGTATAATTAGAAATTCGGGACAAATTTATTTGATAAATAACCACTTAATTGACGAGGCTTCACTATTTTTAAAGTAAAATTTAACTGTCTGAAATAGCTTTAAAAATTAAATCCCATTGCAAAAGTATAGCTTCAAAATATTAATAGTATTCATCGTTTTCTCAATTATGGGAATCGCAGTGATTCCTTTTTTACCAGTCGACCTGGTTCCTGACTACAAACCACCCAAACTCACAATTTCTTATAATTTACCTGCCAGTCCGCCTTTTATCGTGGAGCAGGAAGCTACAGCAATATTTGAAAACCTATTTTCTCAGTTAACAGGACTCAATGAAATTAACTCTGAGTCTACCTATAATTCCGGCAAGATTGAGCTTCAATTTGACAGAGACGTAGACATAGACTTCAAGAAATTTGAAATTTCTTCAATGATCAAGCAGGTTTACCCTGATTTAAATAAAAACTTATCCTACCCGGTCATCAGACAAGCTTCCAGTTCACAAAAGATGGTCTCTCCCATTTTAACATATCGGGTGAATGCTCCCTATGCACCATTCCAGATTCAGAAAATAGCCAATGAGGTCATAAAAGCAAAAATCAGTCTGCAAGAAAACATTAACGAAGTAGTCGTATCAGGAGCGCAACCACTACAAATTACCATTGCGTTTAATCAGGCTCAATTAGGTGTTTTTAATCTTAAAAAATCAGATATTTTATCAGCGATCGATGAATCTTATTCTTCCCTGTATCTGGGCAATACGCTCGTCAACAATCAAAACAGAGTATTTGTAAAAACTACCAATAATTTACAGGACATCTCAGATCTTGAAAACCTACTCATTCAAAGTTCTTCAGGCACTTCAATACCGCTCAAGCAACTTGCCAGAGTATATGTGGAAGAGTCTGAGCCACGAAGCTATCTTAGGATCAATGGGCTTAATTCCATCGCTATTGCCATCTACGCGGATGAAGGAGTCAATAAAATTGATTTATCCCGAAGAATCAAGGAAGAAATTGCAATCATATCTAAAAGTCTACCTGCCAATTACCAGCTGGTTTTAAATTATGATGATTCTGAATATATCGAAAAAGAGCTTGACAAGATTTACCAGAGAACATTGCTTTCGGTCGGTATTTTGCTCTTGTTTACCATTCTTATCTACAGAAAGCTAAGCTATCTACTTATTTTGTCTAGTGGTTTAATTGTGAATCTGCTCATCTGCCTGCTAATAGTCTGGGCGCTCAATATCCAGATTCACTTGTATACACTGGCGGCAATTACCATTTCATTTGGGCTGATAATTGACAATGCCATTGTCATGTTGGATCACTATTACAGAAAAAGAAACCTTCGGGTTTTTCTGGCGCTTCTCGCGGCATCTCTTACGACTGTGTTTGCACTTTTGAGTATCAACCTGCTTCCTTTTGAAGCCAGAAAAAATCTATCTGAGTTCTCATCTTTGATCGCGATCAACCTAATGGTTTCATTAGTGGTAGCCTTGTTTTACACTCCATCGATCTTTTATCTGACACGCAGTAAGAGGCAACCCGATAAATTCAACATCAAAAGATCGAAACGAGTATATAGACTGATGTCCATTTATGGCAAAATTATCCAGTTCAGTGGCAGGTTTAAGAAATCTCTGATAGTCATACTGGTACTGGCTTTTGGATTACCAGTTTTTATGCTGCCGGTAAAGTGGGAAGGTCAGACTTGGTATAACAACACCATTGGCAGTGATGTTTACCAGGAAGAAATTAAACCTTATTCTGACAAATTTTTAGGAGGATCTTTGCGGTTATTCACGAGAAATGTTTTTGAGAAGTACAGCTATAGAACACCTCAAAAAACAAGACTTTTTATGAATGGAAAGTTACCTTACGGCAGTACGCTTCAACAAATAAACACAGTATTTAGCCAGGTAGAGGATTATTTAAAGGATTTTAATGGAATAGAAACATTTGTAACAAGTATTTACTCAGCACAGAACGGAAGAATAGAAATCAACTTTACTGAACAGGCAGAGCGCTCCGGTGTACCATTTATTCTCAAGAACAGGCTTACCAGCAAATCAATAGACTGGGGAGGTGTTACCTGGAATGTCTATGGGGTTGGTAAAGGCTACAGTAACCAGACAGGAGGTAACATCGCAAATTTTCGCGTTGAAATGAGCGGTTATAACCTAGAGGAACTGACAACACAAGTTAGTAGAATGGCTGATACGCTGGTAAAGCATCCAAGGATTAAAAGTGTAGATGAGGATCTTGCCATGGGTTTTGGTACAGCCAATTCCAGTGAATATGTTTTAATGGTCAACCAAAAAGCACTTGCTGAAACAGGAAATGACCTATATGCCATTCAAAATAGTATCAGAGACGAAACAAAGCCTGTGAATTTTTCTAAAAATTTAACCTTAAGAGGAGAATCATACGCCTTGTTTGTCAAAGAAGTAAATTCCGAAAAACTTTCAAACTATGATATTCTGAACAAATCTTTTCAACGAAATAAAGGAGATAGCTATTTTAAATTGAAAGGCAATGCTTCGTTCGACCTTAAAAATGTTAAAAATACAATCGTCAAGAAAAACCGTCAATACATCAAAATATTGGGATTTGATTACCTGGGTAGCTATAAATTCGGCAACAAATTCCTAAAAGGAAAAATTGAACAGTTTGAAAACCTGATTCCCCTGGGATATTCTGTGAAAAAGAAGGATTTCAGTTTTCTGGGCAGTGAAGAAACCAAAAAACAGTATGGCCTTTTACTGCTCATCATTGTTGGAATTTATTTTATTTGTGCGATCTCCTTCGAAAGCCTGAAACTTCCATTATACGTTTTACTGGCTATTCCATTTTCTTTTATCGGACTTTTTCTAACCTTTGGTTTGTTTGACCTATACTTTGATCAGGGAGGTTATGCGGCCTTTTTAATGCTGGTCGGACTTTCTGTCAATGCGATGATATTCATCATACAGCACTTTCAGAATATCAAGTCAGCGAACAAAACTCAAAACCTGATGAAATCGATCGTTAAAAAAGCCTCTCCTATCATGCTGACGATTTTATCTACCTGTCTTGGGTTGATACCATTTATTCTAGAAGGTCAGGAAGAAGTTTTTTGGTTTTCGTTCACGGTGGGAACAATCGGAGGTTTGATTTTTTCTATGATTGGCATCTTCCTTTTTATCCCGGCCTTGATGGTAAAAAAATCGAACATTTGATGATCAGGCACATGCTCTGACGACCAAACAAGCCTGAAACAATAATTTCGCACTTAAAGCCATCGAAAAACCACAAATTCCTAACAAGGTGGTAATCGATAACCTTGTACTACCTATGCAAGAACCTGTACAATACAGGAATTAAAAACAGTGAAATCAAGGTACCTATTGTAAGTCCGCCAACGACCGACAAAACGAGAGGAATCTGTAACTCCGCACCAACCCCTTTGAAAAACACAATTGGAAGAAGCGCAAGAATTGTCGTAATGGAGGTCATCAGAATTGGTTTCAACCTGCTTATCCCAGCTGCTGCCATGGCGGCATCAATTGATAAACCAATTTTTCGGTTTCTGTTAATCGTATCAACTTTCAAGATACTGTCATTCACAATGATCCCTATCATGACAATAATTCCTATAACCGACATGATATTCAGGGTACTTCCTGCCAAAAACAAAACCAGTAAAGCACCTCCTACCGTGACAGGAATCGTGATTATGATGATCAGCGGTTGTAAAAATGACTCAAAAAGTGCTGCCAGGATAAAGTACAACAACAATACTGAAATAGCCAATACGTATGAAAGCTCCTTTAACTGCCGGATGTTATTGAAATAGTTACCTGCAAAATTCACTTGCCAGTTGTTATCAGCAGCTAGTTTCTGACTGCTATTCATAAAAGTCTCAGCCTGAACATTTTTACCCGGAAGCAGACTTTGATAAATACCGGATTTATCCGCATAAACCGATTTATAATCTGTGTTGTAATTCACTTTCAAAAAAGTACTTAATGGATAGCGCTCATTTTCCTTATTAACAATGAAATTACTATTCAGGATTTGATTGATAGACACATTTTCTTTTTTAAGAATCAGTTGTATACTACTACCATAGCTTTTCAATTCGGTGATGAGTTTATTTCCGAGTAAATTTTCCAGTTGACCGGTCAACTGGTTTAGTAAAAGGCCATATAAACTAAGTCTGTACCGGTCGACTTTTAACTCAATAACAGTTTCCTTAGCAAATCCTT
>JBCBHL010000038.1:0-30453 GCA_038525605.1 Bacteroidota bacterium | reverse complement strand
ACACATTAGGATTACTAGATCATGTGTTGATTACAGATGGTGCTGGACTAGCACAGTGGATTCCTCAGACTTCATTTCCAGTCACTATCGGCCCGGGAGCTGTTTCTACTCCGGAGCTGGCTGATAACGCCGTGACAGGTATCAAAATAGCGGATGGAGAAATTACAGATATTGACATCAATCCGGCGGCAGGCATTACGGCCAGTAAGCTGGAGCCAATTGTGATGACCGAATCGGAAAATGTTAGTTTGCTCTTCAATGACGCTGGTTACATTACAACGGTGAGCACAGCAGAGTTGGTAGATAATGCTGTGACAGGCATCAAAATAGCAGACGGAGAAATTACAGATATTGACATCAATCCAGCGGCAGGCATTACGGCCAGTAAGCTGGAGCCAATTGTGATGACCGAATCGGAAAATGTCAGTTTACTCTTCAATGATGCCGGATATATTACAAATGTGAATACAGCGGAGTTAGTAGATAATGCAGTTACCTCTATCAAAATTGCGGATGGAACAGTGGACCCTATAGACATGGCCTCTTTAGGTAACGATCTTGTGTTAACGACTGACGGTGTCGGTATAGTAACCTGGGTCCCACAAAATGCCCTGGCAGCTACTGTTAATACAGATGGTACATTAGTTGGTGACGGTGACGGCACACCTTTATCAGTAGTTTCTTCAACTACCAATGTAGCTAACTCTATTGTTAGCAGAGATGGAACAGGAAGCTTTTTGGCTGCTGATATCACAGTTGATAATCTACTGTTGTCAGGCCCAGGAAGTGTTGATGGTAGAGATGTAAGTATAGACGGAACAAATCAGGATGCGTTACAGACTGCATCGGGTATCCTGGCAGGTGGAACAGACATTGGAGACCTTTCAGGGTCCTTGGTAACCCCTGGTATCACTATCAGACAAGCACTGGAAGAACTGGAAGCAGCGATCGAAGGTTCTCCTAATCCTGCGGCTGGTTTAACTAACGGCCTTGTGCCTTACAGCGACGGAACAGGAGTTTTGTTAGACGCGCCCTTATTCTACGATGGAGTGGACAATTTTGGTATTGGAACGCTGGCGCCAGCCACTAAATTTCATTTGTTTGAAGGAACGAATGTGCCAATTATACAAACAGTGGCTGTAGGTGGTGCTGATATTAATCAACAGGCGGGTTTTGCGATCATGAGTCAGGCAGGTAATAATGAAACATACAGTCAACCAGGAACTAAAGGGTGGTTAATGACAGCCAGAGGCAATGCATTTGCAGATGCTTCACAACAGAATGATTTGATTTTTAGCTACAGTGAAGGTTCCGGGGATTTGAATTTGTTGAAGCTTGATCATGCAGGATTCGTCGGAATCAATACCAATGAACCGGTGAGTGACCTGCAAATTCAGGATGTGGTACACCTTCAGGAAAATGGGGGATCACTTGTGCTGGGGCAGAACATTCACTATGCATCTGCAATACCTACTTATACTACCTCAGATGCAGGTATGACACTCGAAATGTTTCCGGGTGGAAATTTAGAAGTAGTAAGCTACACACCAGGAACACAGGGAACTTCTGCAGCAGGAAACGGAGATTTGATTATGGCTGTAGACCCGACTGGAGCCATGTTTATTGGTTCTGACCTGACAATGGGAGAAGGAGGGCTTAGAACTATAGCAGTTGAGAGTAATGCAAGCGGAGGTGACGGAGATGAACTGAGTTTACAAGCTGGTTCCGGTGATATAGGCATGAATGGTGGTAACCTGAACCTGGTACCTGGAGCAGGAGATGCCCCGGGAGTTGATGGTGTTATTGTCGCTGATGGAGATATGATTTTTTCTGACGGTTCTGATAGAGTAATTACGATATTCGAAGAGGCTTCAGGAGTAGTGCGTGGAGATAACTTGTTAATTGCAGCTGGAAATGCCAATGTTGGTGGTGGTCAGGATGGTGGAAATCTTGATCTTGCTCCCGGAAATGGTGATGGTGCAGGAGATGATGGTTTAGTAAGAGTGCAAGGTGATATGGCGATCGTACACGATGGTGCTTCTGCAAGAGTACTTAATTTTGAAGGTGGTGCTTCCGGAGAGAATGTTGTGGGTATCAGAGGACCTAACTCAACTGGGCCTGGTTATATATTAACCTTACCGGATTTTGGTCCGGCTGTAGGTGAGGTTTTAACAGCATTGGATGCCTCAGGAAACTTGCATTGGACAGCACCAGCAGGTTTTGCCCTGCCTTTTGCAGATGCAATTGGTGATTCAGGACCACTTTTTGAGTTGTCTAATCTGACTGCAGATGCACCAGTGGCAAGGTTTGAGAATTCATCAGCATTCAACAATGAAGCAGCACTCAGAGTTGCAAATGCTCTGGGCAATAATGAAACAGGAGGTACAATTATATTAGAGACCTTCGATCTTGGTAGTCCTGCGGATGCAGTTAAGCTTGAGGCAAAGAGAAACCCATCCGGGGCATTAAGTAGTGCTTTTGCAATTAGTACAGTTCAGGCTGGAGCCATGACTGAAGCACTTAGAATAGATCTGAACGGAAATCTCGAAATGTTGAGCAATGCCTCCGTTACCGGTTCATTAAATGTTGATGTCGGTGCTACGGTTAACGGAGATCTTACTATGCCAGGAGGTAATCTTGGTGTGAATACTGCAGCTCCAAGAGGGAATCTCGACATCAATGGTTCTGTATATGTAAAAGTCAGAACGGTGGATAATAGTGGATCTGTCAACCCGGATGATTTTCACATATACTGCGATGGTTCCATTCCTGGCTCTTTCACAATTGGGCTTCCTGCTTCGGATGTATCGCAGGTCGGTAGGAAATTAGAGTTTTCTTCACAAAATCTTGGTGGAAACGCCACTTACTTTCTGGAACCTGGGCCATCAACTTTCCTTTATGACGGGCAATCTGTAACTGCACCGACGGTTTCACCTACCGGTCCCGGGAACTTCTCATATATTGAATTGATACTTATCCGTGAGAACACCTGGATGATCACAACAAGAAGAGCTGCTGAATAATAACCCATGAGAAACTTCAGAATACATATATCGATTCTGGTTCTCATTCTGAGTATTGGTACCGCTAATGCACAGTTTGTTAACAAAGGGAAGATCATCACGATTTCTGATGGCTCTGTGGTGACCATCAAGGCGGATGCATCAAATGAAGGAGCTATTAGAAATGCAGGGACAATTTACCTGAGTGGTGACTGGACTAACATCAATAGTTACCTGTCACAGAATGGTAAATTTGTACTCAATGGGACATCTGTACAAACCATTGATCACAATGAGAGTACTTTTTACATCCTCGAACTGGATGGAGGAGGCCGAAAGGTTTTTACCACTGGAGCAGCGGTAATCAACGAGTTGATACTCATTTCCGGTATTGCTGAGATCGCTGCTACAAAAACCTTCCTGCTTCGCGAAGATGCCACAGTAACAGGAGGGTCGGATAATTCCTACGTAGAAGGTCAGATGTTTTTCAGAGGTACAGGAGATTTGTTTTTCCCGATAGGAAAAAATGGAAACTATGCCCCGATAGAATTAATTGACGTAACGGGTAATAATCCTGAAACGGGAATGGAAGTATTTGAACCAAACCCGGCATCAACACCTGGTTTTGGCGTTTCTGAAGTTTCTACCGTAAGATACTGGCAAAGAACTGTCGCTTCGGGTTCATTCAACGACGCTCAGATTAAAATTACTTTAAATGATGAGTCACAGATTACTAATATCAATAAAGCTGTTGTAGCAGTATCAAACACTGTTGGAGGAGAATTTACTAGTCTTGGACAGCAGTTCAATAGCGGTGATGGCACTTCCGGGACGATCACCAGTTTCGATAAAAGTGATGCATTAGTTTATGCAGCAGCGAGAGAACTCAATGAGGGGAGAAAATCAGACTCACTGGCTCTTGTTCAGCTTTATGAGACCAACGGTGGTGATAACTGGGTGGTAAGTGATAACTGGTTACAGGTCGGACAGCGCCTCGAAAACTGGTTTGGAGTTGTCGTCAACGGCTCTACCGGAAGGGTGTCCCAGATCAACTTGCCAGACAATAATCTCACAGGAGAACTCACTCCACAGATCAGATTACTGGACGAATTGACCAGACTCGATCTTTCAGGAAATAATCTGACAGGAGCAATTCCAGGTCAGCTCAATGCTTTGACTGGTATTAATTTTATCGATTTGTCTGGTAACCTCATTACTTCACTGCCTGATCTCAGCGCATTGGTGGCATTAACCAGTTTTGACGTATCGGGAAATCAGCTGCTTTTCAATAGTTTGGAATTGAATATAGGATTGAATGGGCTGGTCATTTCGCCTCAGGATAGCCTTTCGGAAACTGGTGGATTTTTCCTTTTCGACAGAGGACAGGACTTTTTACTTTCAGTTCCTGAAGGAAGCGCAAATGATACTTATCAGTGGTTTCTGGACGAAGAGCCTATAGCTGGAGCCACTAACAGAGAGTATCAAATCATTGATTTGAACCGTGACAATATGGGTGACTATCGCTGCGAGGTGAGCAACCCTGTGGTAACAGGTTTGGTATTGACATCCCGGGTAACAACCGTATTGGGAAAAGCCAATATCAATGGTAGCCTGATCGTTTCCGATACTGAGTTTTTAACTGCCGGAGAGGTTCGACTGCTCAAGGTAGTACCCGGCGCTTATGAAGTCAGCCAGGTCAAACCATTGTTGCCAACTGGTGTATATGAGTTCGAAAATGTGATTTTGGGCGATTACGTCATACTGGCAGACCCATTTGATAAAGAGACCTATCTGCCTACTTATCACGAGCAGCAGATTCAATGGGATGAGGCGGATATCATTCCTTTAAATAACGATACAACCGGTATCGATGTGTTAGTGGAAAGTGTGCCGGTTCCTTTTACACCCGTAGATGGCAATGGCGCAGTTGGTGGTGAAATTTTCACCGATTTCCCAGAAGATGCCGACAATGGAAGGGTTGAGGCAAGAAGAAGGGTCCGCAGAGTAGGGGTAGCACTGAGAAGGAGAAGGTCCAGTAACAGAACACTGGAAGAGGAGTTTGAATTGGTAGCCTACACGGAGACCGACGATAACGGACAGTTTACCTTTGAAAACCTTCCTCCCGGAACGTATAGAATTTTCATTGAGTTTCCTGGGATTCCGGTAGACCCCGAGTCGTTTACGGAATTTGTTTTGGGTGAAGACCTGGACGAGAACGCCATCGAAGTTTCAGCAACGGTATTCGAAGATGGTATTGTGATAGAAAAAGTGGAAGAGACAGGTGTGCCTTACGATTACCTCGATGAGCTGGACATTTATCCTAACCCGGCCGTAGATGGTAGCTTATTTGTGAAGGTAAGTGCTCGGAGAGGGTATGAAATAAGGATGGAGCTGGTAGACCTCAGAGGGATGGTAGTAGCTTCCGAACTGTTGGATAACATCAATTTGGGTAACGGCGTTAAAAAAATAGATGTTTCAAACCTGAGTGCAGGTATTTATTTGATTAAGATCAGTGTACCTTCCTATCAGGATCAGCTGTATAAAGTAGGAAAGATTATCATCAAGAATCAATAAATAGCTGGTGTAACAGGTACTTAGAAATGCTATAACCTTTTGATTTAATAAAGAATTCTGATTAAAAATATAAAAACGGGAAACGAAGGGATGTCTTTTGCGATAAGGATGTCCTTTCACTTTTTATAAGCATAGATCAATCGGGCAGATGCTTTACAGCTTTCTAAAATCGACGATTACCTTCCAGCGAAAGGCCCATTTCCACTTCAGCGAATAATTAGTAAACTTACACGCTTCAAGGATTTCCTTTACCTCTGACTTTTTAAAACCCCTTGCTACGGATATACAGGCGTCATTTCTCACCATTTCCGATTTAGAAAAAATGCTCGTGATCAGTTTGATGGAATAAAAAGCAAGCCAGTGTCTGTGCAGGTCATTGATGATCATACCGATAGTTGCCTGTTTGCTGAGAGCGGTAAACAGCCTGATGAGTTCCTCACTACTGAAGTGATGTGTGAATAAGCTGGAGTGAACTACGTCGAATTTTAGCGATTGAAATTCTTTGCTGAAAATATCCAGCGATTGAAACGAGATTTCGGGAAAGTCTTTACAGTGATTTTCAGCATAACCGATGATGTTTGGGTTGGCATCTATGCCGATCAACTTCAGGTTTACCTGGTTTTTTCGCGCCCATTTTGCCATAAAAATGAGAATGTCTCCACCACCACAGCCCAAATCTATCAGTGTGATTGACTCCTGCTTTCCGGCAAGTTTTACCAGCTCTTTGAGTCCCTGAATGCTGATGAAGTTACCGCCTAACTTCCGGTTGATCACATCGAGTTCGCGCAACGTCTGGTCCACTACCTCGCCATCACAATCCAGATCATCCATCAGTTCGGTTTCTTCAGATCTGTATTTAAAACTTCTCATATCAGCATATTTCTAATAGCATACTTTCCAGGGTTAAACCCGGGCCAAAGGCAAAACTGAGCAATTTATTACCTTTCTCTCCCTGACCGATATTACTAAAAATTTCTTTGAGTACAAATAAAATTGTAGGAGAAGACATGTTACCGTATGATTTTAACACCTGATGGGCAGCTCCGTTTTTCTCCTTTGGAATCTCCAGCTGACGTTCAATTACTTCCAGAATTCTCTTGCCACCCGGATGGATCGCATAGCCATCAATCGCATTTTGGTCAATCGCCAGTTTATGAAGTAATTTTTCCGTTAGCGTTTTGATGTGTTTGTCGATGATATCCGGAACCAGAGAGGTAAGTTTCATTTCAAAACCATTGTCGCCAATTTGCCAGGCCATGTCACTTTTACCCTCATAGGCAATGTCTGAATGAAATCCATCCATTCTCAGGGCACCATCAGAGGCTTTCCCTGTCACCAACGTAGCTGCAGCTCCATCACTAAATAAGGCGTTAGACAGCAGTGTATCCTCATCTTTATCATTTTGAAAATGAATGGTACAAAGCTCTACAGCAACAATGAGGACTTTTGCCTCAGGATCAGCTTTGCAGATACTAGAAGCCAGTTTAAACCCGTTAAAAGCACCGTAGCAGCCCATAAAGTTGATAGCAGTCCTATTAACAGAAGAATCCAGCTCCATTTGCTGAACAATTTCAATATCAATACCCGGTGCATACATACCTGTACAGCTGATGGTAATCAGATGTGTGATTTCTTTTTTATCAAAACCTTCGGGTAACGCATCATCAATAGCTTTCATTGCCAGCTTTACAGCTTCTTTCTCATAAATCCTCATCCGCTCGCTAATAGCGGGAAATGGGGCTAATACTTCGTTTTTTGGAAAGAATTCAAAATCCTGAAAGGTCTTCGAATAATCAGATAATACACTATGTCGGTATCGGATGCCACTTGCCCTGTACAACACTTCCAGTTTTCTCTTTTCCGAAGAGTCCAACTGCAGCGCATTACTCATAAATGCTGCAATATCGGCCTGGGCAATTTTGTAATCAGGTACGGCAATTCCAATGTAATTAAAAAATGAGTGCATATAATATTGAAATGAAACCTAGTGTGGTTGCTTGCTATGCTATTGTAACAACATAATTAATACATATTCGTAACATAAACGTCAATTTAGTATAGATTTGTTTAAAAATAATGCTTTCCGGTCAATAGCACGAAAATACAGTTTTAAATCCGACTTGAGCTGGTCATGAAAAAATCTACACTTCTGCATTTGAGGATCCCGTTTTCCTTTTTTCTACTGCCGGTATTCTTGTTTGCCTGGAGCATTATGCCTGAGGTTAGTCCTGCCGGATTCGTTTCAGTATTTGTGATCCTTCACTTCTTGGTTTATCCAGCCAGCAATGGGTACAATTCCTATTTCGATAAAGATGAAGACAGCATCGGCGGCCTCAAAGAGCCGCCCAAAGTGTCAAAAGAATTGTATTATTATGCATTGTTATTTGACTTGATAGCGTTGATCTGGGCAGCATGGATTAATTGGTATTTTGCCATTTTCGTATTGGTTTACGGATTGGTGTCCAAAGCCTACAGTCACCCTTCTATCAGGTTGAAAAAGATGCCATATATCGGTTGGTTTGCAGCGGGCTTTTTTCAGGGATATTTCACTTTTTTGATGACGGTTATCGGTCTGCATGGTACGGATTGGTCTTTGATTGCTGACCCAAAGGTTCAAATTCCGGCTGCTCTCAGTACTTTACTGCTCTTTGGTTCATATCCAATGACACAAATCTATCAGCACGATGAAGATGCCCGAAGAGGTGATTTAACAATTAGCAGAATACTTGGTATCCTGGGAACTTTCCATTTCACCGCTATCGCATTTTTCATTTCTTCTATTGGCTTTTTCTTTTACTACTACACCTATGTGAGCCTAACTGATGGAATAATTTTCTATCTGTCGCTGCTTCCAGTTCTCGTATTTTTCAATGTCTGGTATCTAAAAACCAGGAAAGACCGAAATGCGGCAAACTTTGAAAGGACGATGAGATTAAATATGCTATCGGCGATTTGCCTGAACCTGTTTTTTCTCTATCAGGGAATTTATGGCGGTTAGAATTTCTTGCCATGGGTTTGCTCCACCAGCAGACTGGCAAGTGGTTTTGCATAGTTGGCAAGACCTACAGCAAAATTACTCATGCCATCAGAACCAAACATCTTCTGAATTTGCCGACCTGCCCATAACCTTCTTCTAAACTGGTTTTGCCAGGCTTTTACATATTCTTTTTCTATCAACTCCCTGTTATCAATCCCATTTTGGATGAGAATATCAGATAGTATTTTACCACTGTGAATCGCCATAGCCATGCCATTTCCACATAGGGGTGTTATCAATCCGGCAGAGTCTCCGGTCATCAATACATGGTTTTCAACTGCCGATTTCTTCTCAAAACTAATTTCATTGATTACCTCGGGGTTTTTAAAAAGAAATTCACTGTTTTGATAAATCTCTTTTAAGTGAGGGTTTTTCCAAAGCACAGCTTCTTCCATTTCCGGAATATTACCATACTTTTTCAGATTGCTGCGATGACTCAGATAGCACAAGTTGTAAGTGTTGTTTTCAATTTTGCTGATTCCACAGTAGCCATCGGTGAAATTATGGAGCGCGATTACATCCTCTGGGAAATCAGTTTTGATGTGATATTTTACCCCTACATACGGAGACTTTTTTTGGATAAAATTCCTCTTCATTTGTTTGTCAATGATAGAGCGCTTGCCAAACGCACCGATAGCGATTTTTGAAGAGATTTCCTTTCCTTTCAGCGTTTCTATCCGGAAGTGATCGTCCTGAAAATTGATTTTATTGACAGTTTCGCCCTGCAGGAAAGTTACTCCTAAATCAGAAGCTTTTTCAAAAAGATAAAAGTCGAAATTGTATCTGCTGATACCAAAAGCCCCCATCGAAAGTGACAGCTCTGCTTTTTGACCATTGGTAGAGGTAAGCCAGAATTTATGAATAGAGGAGGGTTTAAACTCACTTGGGAAGATATCATTTCTTTCCAGATAGGGCCTCACTTCATTGGAGATATATTCACCACAAACACGATGAAACGGATAGGTTTTTTTCTCTATTACGGTTACTGAATAACCAGCTTTTCGCAATGCGATCGAACCAATAAGCCCTGCTAAACCACCACCAACAATCACTACATCTTCCATTACTTATCTGCTTCGGTTAACTGATAGATGACATAATCAGAATCCTTCCTGTTCATTGAAAGGGTATCCATGATCACAATATTCTCATTTTTATCTAAATTATCAACACTGGTTAAGTAAATCACACCCATTTGCTCATTTTCATGGTAAGGCAGTATTTTGCCTGACTTTTTTGTGTAATAATACGACAATTGATAGGGTGGATGTTTGATCATCGGAATGATCACCGAATCTCTAACAACAGGATTATACACCGAGATGGTCTTATCCCCTGCGGTAATGGCTTCCACACCTGCTTCTATCATCTGATTTGCCTGCAATTCCAGTGACGGTTTTTCTACCTGCCTTGTCGGCATGACCAAAAAATTAAAAGCTATTCTTACCAACAATAAAAAGCAGACAAATTGAAATAGCCGATAACCACTGTATTTGAAATAAAAATACAAGCAGATCGCCGAAATCAGCAACAGATAGGCTGCTACCAGCAAGTTGTGTGTGAGTGTCAGGCTTTTCGAGAAAAATGGAATGGCAAAAGCACCTAATAGACCGATAGCTTCAAAAACCAGAATAAACCATGAAAACAGTTTATAAGGTTTCAATGAATACAGGTATACAACAATGAGTGATATGAAAGGGATGAACATATAGAGATACCTGTCCTTGGTACCCGGTGACAACCAGTAAACCACTGAATTGGATATTACAAATATCAGACTAAACCGGACCCACTGATTGGAGATGGCAGTTTTCCATGCCAGTTTTAATTTGGTTGAGAAAGGCAAAAGTGACCAGGGTAAAAACATTGTAAAAACAAGCAGTGGGAACTTGTAAAGCTGGACTAACGATTTGTACCAGCTTTCTTCCAGCGCACTTCTTTTCGATGATTCAGTAATCAGTCGGGTAATCATCGGCAGTGGATCATCCTCCAGGCTGTAGAGGTAAAAGTATCCTCCTATGATACCACACATGACGAATATACCTACAAAATTCCATATGGAAAACAAGGCTTTGAATCGCTTGTAATAGATGAATATGGCAAGAATCGTAATAGCCTGAAAAGCCAAAGAAGGAATGCCTTTGGTGATCACTCCTATGCCTGTAAGCGCATAGCTGATCAGGAATAACTTCAGGTAATTTTCGTGCTGAAAATAATACAACAAACAGATGATCTGTAAATAGACGATCAGAGAGTAAAACATGTCTATTTCTCCCTGAAACGAGAAGTAGTACAGTAGATTAGATGCTGTGAGAAAAATCAAGGAAGAATGAATGGCAATCTGTTTGTTTACCTGCTGCCTGACAATTCTGTAATTGATCAATGCGATGGCTAAAAACGAAAACACCGTCGGAAGCCTGACCACCCATTCATCTGAGCTTCCAAATGCTTTAAAAAATAAAATGAGTAGCCAATTGTAAAATGGAGCTTTATTGTAATAGTCAAATCCATTGATTTTGGGATTAATGTAATTGCCTGAAATTTCCATTTCAAGTGCGACAATTGCCCTGCGGGGCTCTTCGAACTGCAGGCTGAGCAGGCCTAGGTTCGAAAACAAAGCGACGCATAAGATGACTGTAAACCCCACCCAGATATACTTGCTGCGGGGTAGCTGAATAATGTCCATACTTTCAGACTATTGGCATAAATACACTGCAAATTAACCCAATATCAGTGAGCATTTTGGATGCAGCCTCGAAAAATGTGGTAATAGCAATCCCATATGACCGAAAAGCTAAGGTAACAGTTAAATCAGCTTTTTTAGCCGGAAGCACTTTTTAAGTTCTAAACCGTTTCTTACGATCTTCATTTTGATTTTAGCCCCTTCTTTTCTTCTGAGCGCGGTGAAAATTTTTGAAAGTAAGATATTCTGAATATTGTCGCCATTAAACTTCTGAATAATGTCACCAGCCCGAATACCTGCGTTGTATGCAGGTGACCCTATTCTTACCGAGTTGATAATGGCCAGTTCCAGATTGGGGCCGTATGCCGAAACTTGCATGCCACTCATGTCATAGACAAACTCATCCTTATAACGTCTGCCCTTGTAATAATACATATACCCATTCAGGTAGTCGAAAATGGGATTGATTCTGCTAAGAATATCTCCACCTAAAGTCCCGCTTCGCGAACCCCTCTTAATGTTTTTGTTATAAATTCCCGGATCAGGAAAAGAGGCGAGTACCTCACTAAATTTGAGTTTGTTAAACTTAAAACTATTAATCCTTCCGATTTGCCCGTCAATGTTGCCACCAAGCCCTTTTCCCAGGTTTGTCGCAATTGTTTCTTCTGGTATCTGAATGGTTTCATCTTCTTCGGGATCGAGTAACAGGGCGTGACTAGCCCCGGTGTCGACCATGAGCTTGATACTGTCAACATCTGGAGAACCTGCGTATTGAATGGCAGAAGTAATGTAGGGTTTTGTTTTTTCGACTGCCAGAGGCACCTGACTCATAAACTTCCTCTTTTTGAAAAATCGGGGGTTGTGAAGAATCATTTCTTTTCTGTCATAATTAAGCTCTATGATAAACCTGCTAAATAGCTCATAGCCGATGATGCCATAGATTTCGGCTCCCATATTGTTTTTTAGCTGCAAATAATCTGTTTCTAGTACCAGTAGTGAGCTCCTGTTGGCAGAAACACCTCCCGGCAAATCCAACTTGATGTCGTTGGCAATAAATGCCGTCACAGAATCGACCAATCCCGGACCTGCAATCGTGATTTTGCGGGGATATCGTAACGAGAGTAGGTCCGCAAATAATTTCTCGGTAAGGATGGCATTCTGTACGCCAGTATCTACAATAAAATCCAGCGTGATCGATTTGTTTATCGTAAGAGGGACGACAATCAGGTTATTGTATTCCTCAAAGGGAATCGCGACTCTCTTGGTGTTTTTGGGTAATTTAAAACCAAATGCCTGCGCACTGGAACTGTGAGAAATACCGGTGAAGTATAAAAATGAGATAAGAAAAAATAAAGTCTTTTGGAGGTAACTCATGAATAATAAACAATCGAAAAAAGAGAAAGTCTTATAATCGATAGCAGAATCTTATTAAACTCGATGTTTAATATACCCAAAATTTCCGTGAAAGGTTCCTTTTACCGTTTATTTGATTCTTAAAAAACCTTAAGATTAAAGGATATCATTACAGACTTAGTACAAGCGTTCTGATTATAGTCACCAGTCAATTTTGTAAATCACTCAATACAAAACCTAACGTGATAATGTCTATTAACTAAGAATAGATTTGATATCTTCTTCCGATAAGCTTTTGATAAAGCCTTCTTCAATATTGATCAGGTTGGAAGCCAGTTTGAGTTTCGCTTTTTGTAACAAGAGTATTTTTTCCTCTACCGTGCCCTTCGTGATAAACTTGTAGGTAAATACCCTGTTTTCCTGACCGATCCTGTGAGCTCTGTCAATTGCCTGCGCTTCAATGGCAGGATTCCACCATGGATCAAGTATAAAAACATAATCAGCTTTGGTCAGGTTGAGTCCCACACCACCGGCTTTCAGCGATATTAAAAATATTTTGAGCTTGTCGTTTTCCTGAAACTTTCTGACCTGTGCCGCACGATCCTTTGTACTCCCATCCAGGTAAGCGAAATCTATTTTCTGATTATTCAAATACTCACTGATGAGCGTCAGGTGTTTCACAAACTGGCTGAATACCAGAATTTTGTGACCTTTGCTCAGCGCACTTGTCAGCATATGCGTAATGTCTTCCATTTTACCGGAATCGCCCATATACTCCGGGTCCACCATCTTTGGATGGTTAGCAATCTGCCGGAGTTTCGTCAGGCCCTGCAACAGAATCATTTGCGAGGCACGCAAACCATCACTTTCTATCGTGTCGATGATCTTATTCCTGTAAAATGACTTTTCCCTTTCGTAAAACTCCTCCTGCATCGTACTCATTGTACAATACTTCACGTTTTCAACCTTTTCAGGCAATTCCGTGGCAACTTGCGATTTGTCTCTTCGCAGGATAAAAGGCTTGATAATCGCATTGAGTTTCAGACTTTTTTGAACGTCGCTGTTTTTTTCAATAGGTGTTAGAAATTCCTTTTTGAAAAACACCTGATTTCCAAGCAATCCGGGATTGACGAAAGACATCTGAGACCACAGATCAAGGGTGCTGTTTTCGATGGGTGTACCCGTCAGAATCAGCTTCCTTCTCGACTTCAGCTGTTTTACCGCTTTGGCGATGTTACTGGTCGGGTTTTTAATGGCCTGAGACTCATCCAGAATGATGTAGTTGAAATAACATTCCTGCATGATATTGATATCGAGCCTTACAATGCCATAAGAGGTGAGGACCAAATCGTAATCGGCAAACTTAGATGGATCTTTAACCCTTTGCGTACCGGTATAAATCAGAATTTTAAGATCTGAGGTAAACTTGCGCGCTTCCATTTCCCAGTTATATATCAGAGATGTTGGCATAACCAGCAGGTTTGCACCTTCAGAGCCATTCTCTTTCTGGGCTTGCAGCATAGCAAGGGTCTGAACGGTTTTTCCAAGACCCATGTCATCGGCCAGGCATCCGCCAAAACTATATTGGTCGAGAAATCTCAGCCAGTTAAACCCTGCTTTCTGATAGGGTCGAAGCTGACCGTTGAATTTCGCAGGTAATGGAAAATCTTCTATTTCAGTAAATTCTTTGAGTTGCTCGAGCTTGCGACTCATGGTTACCTGGGCAAAGTTATTAGTACTCAGTTCCTGTACCAGTGCCAGGTGATGCTTTTTAAGCCGGAGCTCATTGGTTGTGCTGTCTTCTTCAGCAAAAGCAAAAAGCTCGGAATATTCAGTAAACCAGACCTCCGGAATTACCGCAGTTTCGCCATTGGGTAGCCTGATCTCTCTTTTTTTATTTAAGATCAGTTTTCTGATGTCTTTGAAAGGAATCTCAAATTCGCCGAACTTCACAATTGCACGAATGTCAAACCAGTCGATTCCCTCTACAATATCCAGGTTGATGGTGCTCTCGCCGAGGAAGTACTTCTTCTTGGTACTATTGAGTTGGTTGAGCTCGATACCAGCCTCTTCAATTTTGCTTTTGTTCAGATTGATCCAGGTAAAAGCCTGTGCTTTCGTCAGTGTGATGCGGGAGTTTTTTACCGGAAGCCCCGAAGTTCTTAGCCATTCCAAAACATCTTTTTCTTTCTGAGTATTTCTGATAATCCGGTGAAAAGTGTAGGAATCACCGACTTTTTCTACACTTACATTTACCTCCTTGAGTGTATCAGCCTTATATTTCTGATCTCCGTACTGAAAAGCCAGTTCGAATAATATTTTACTTTCAGGTTCTTCAGATTTCTTGCTTTCAGGGTTACCAAATAATGTGGATTCTGAAACGACACTGGCCAGCTCCGAGAAATTGAGAATTGTTTTGGGCTCTATCCTTTCAGTGACAATGTCAAAGCCTTTGGCATAAACATTAAAAGAGGAAACGATTTGTGTTACAAACTTATTGAAATACGTTTCCTCCACGTTTTTAGGAATGACGATAAATTTCTTGTTGAGGAAAGGTTTTAGTTTTTTCCCATCAACAGCTTTTTCAAAATGATATAATTTACCATCGCATACCAGCCAGGCAGGTTCATCACAGACGATGTAGCTACCATTGTATTGGTAGATCACCTTCTCGTCATTGTGTTTGATCGTCGGGAAATAGTGTGTATTGTCTTCATTTCTCATGAAATGAAACAGGATGGTAGCAGGTGATTTCTGGATTTCAATCTGCTTCCAGGCAGGTTCACCATCGTTACCCATTTCGAACAGCATCTTGTCCTTTAGCAGAGGTAATACTTTTGCTCTTCTTTTGCCTAGGTAGCCGGAAATTTCATTCTGAATCAGTTTGTTTCCTTTGTCCTTATCATAAGTCTTCAGGAAAAACTCGTTTGTTTTGATTTTCCGTTTTTGAAAATGTAAAACAACCGCATCCTGCTGCATGGAATCCATCAACTTGATCAATTCATAATCCTGTTCATCAAGACCGCAGGCAAATTCTTTCGCATTTTTAGAAGAGATGTTTTGGTGAGAAAATGTAAGTCTCCCCTTTTCGTCGAGCTGCACCACAAATGATTCAAACAGATACCCGAGGTATTCGTGTTCGAATAAAGAGTAGATTATCTGGAATGGTCTTTCGGGAGAAACGTTCATTATTCCTAATAATTAATAATTATTATGAAGAGCCGTGATGAACAAATGCATTCACGAGGAAGCATCAAAAATTTGTTCAATTCCCAGCCAGTCTTCGTAAAAAGTAAAACGAACATCAAAATAATGAAAATCCGACCAAAAAATCATTATGATTGATTAATGATTTCAGAAGAATCAGAAAAAAAGTTACAATTCACTATTTGAGAACGACTTTGATGCCATTCTTGCAGGCTGAATCGATGCTAAAAGCGTAATCACGACTATGCAAATGACCGTATATATGATGTCGTTGAGTTCTACCTTTACCGGATATGCCGGACTCAATGATGATTGAGCATTCATTTTGATGATACCGAAATACATCTGAAGGTAGGAAACTGAAAGCCCAAGCACTAAGCCACTGAACAAACCCACGAATGTGATAATGGCACCTTCGAATAAGAATATCTTTTTGACTAGCTGAATAGTCGCACCTAACGTAAACAAGATACTTACGTCTTTCTTTTTATCCAGCACCAGCATCGAAAGAGAAAAGTATATATTGATAGAGGCGATTGATACAATTAATGCCAGAATAATGAAGACAATGATCTTTTCATATTTTAAAATCTGATACAATCCGGCGTGAATCTGCTCTCTTGTCAGCACTTTGAAATCTTCTCCCAGTTCGGATTTTAATGCGTCAATGATATCTTCGCGATTAATTTCCTGATCGATGTTAATCTCCAGATAGGACGAACGATTCTGATAGGAAAATAAATCTTGCGCATGAGACCTGGAAATGAAGACGTAGTTTTCATCATATTGCCTTTCTAGCGCAAAAGACCCTCCCAGCAGAGCCCCTTTGATTGTGTAAAGCTTGTCAGTTCTGATAGAAAGTTTGGTTATGTCTTTTGGATAATACAATGACATAGGAATTACATACGCTTCACCATCCAGGTCAAGGAGGTATTTGACACCTATCCCGAGGATGGCGTAGTTCGTTTTCCCGGACTGTAGTTTGTACTCATCTTCGAGGATGTATTTGCTCAACCCATTGTGATCGAAGAAATCGTCAGTGACTCCTTTTACCGTAACAAAAAGCTGACTCGTTTTATACTTGATGAGTGCTTTATTTTCAATGACACTCGAAACTGTACTGATTCCCTTTATATTTTTTACAGCATTGAGATCTACCAATGAATCGGCGAAAGATTTCCCTTTGACTGGCACTACTTTAATATCCGGGTCGAAGTTGCTATGAATATTTTTAAGCACATCTTCCAGGCCATTGTAGACAGAAAGAGCCGTTACCAACGACATAGTACCAACTGCCACCACCAGCATAGAGATGATTGCAATAACATTGATAAAGTTTTTCTTCTTCTTAGATAAAAAATACCGCCTGGCGACTAATAAGGGGAAATTCACAACTATTCTGTTTCAGGTGGTATGTTCAGTCCGTCTATCAGTTTATCTACTCTCCTAGCTTCCTCTTCTACATTGTCGTGGAAGAATTCCAGATCAGGGATTTTACGGACTTGCTTGCCAATTTTATTGCCAAGAATTCTTCTTATTTCAGACTTCTTTTCGCTGATGTCTTCAAAAAACTGGTCGATATTTTTGACGCCCAACAGACTGAGATAGATTCTGGCAATTCCCAGATCAGGTGTCATTTTGACAAGTGTCACCGTTACCAGACCGCCTTTGTAAAGATCTCCGAAATTGAGCCTTAGAATTTCACTGATGTCTTTCTGGATCAGTTTTCCATATTTTTGCTGCCTCTTACCTTGCATATAACGACAAATATACGATGTATAAACGTCATTTTCTTGATCAGCGCATCCATACTTCTCACAAAGCGACCGCTAATTGCAGATAAATTTACTAATTTCGAATTCTAATTGATCAGCTCGTTAACATTAAAAATTGGTAGCTTTTTTTAGAATAAATGATCCTTACAGGCTTCTGCTGGTACTGATAGTGTTGATTGGGATAAGAATGCCATTTCTTACCGAAGAAATTATACCCACTATTCCTCAGTTTCGATGGATGCTGATAGGAGAAAGACTATCGGAAGGTAGCATGCTCTATCGGGATTTATATGATTTCATTGCGCCGTTTTCTGCTTTGGTCTTTCAGGCAATGGATTTCCTGTTCGGAAGAAACCTGTTCGCTTCCGCGCTAACTTCGATATTTCTGGTATTTGTGCAATCGGTGATTTTTAATAACCTTTTGCTGGCGAACAAAACCTATAACGAAGGTACTTACCTGCCCGCCTATTGTTATGCAATATTTATGTCAGTGCATTTCGATTTTCTGGTGCTTTCACCTGCATTGATGTCGATGACATTTATTCTGTTGGCATTGAGTAATATTTTCAAAAGAATTGACAATCAGACTAAAGATGAGCTGTTTATGAGTACAGGTGTATACCTCGGTATAGCCACTATGTTTTATCTGCCGTCTATTGTTATTTTCTTCATTTTCCTGGTAATTCTGGTGATTTACTCCAACTCACTGCTGCGAAGACTGCTACTGATGACAGTAGGTTTTGCGATGGTATTGTTACTGGTCACAGGATTTTATTATGTCAATGGATTGTTGCCACAGTTCAACACCTTTTTCCTGAACTCGCTATGGTCATATGAACATGTCAATTACTTCTCAGGATGGCGCGTGATGGCATTTATTGTCTTCCCAATTGCACTGGTAATCATCTCCTGGTTGATGATTTACCTGAAAGGAAAGTTCGCAAACTTTCAGCTGAAATTTCAGCAGGCGATGCTGTTTTTATTTCTAGGTTCTGTGATATTGATTTTTCTCGGTAGCGAGCAAGCTTACTTCTCGTGGGTTTTTATGATGCCGACGGTGGCATTTTTTACGGTTCACCTTTTATTACTGGTCAAACAAAGGCTGTACGCTGAAGGGATTAACATCGTAATTCTGGTAACAGTTTTTTTATTAGCTTCCTATTCCTACGACTGGTCCAGAGAGAAAGAAACGAACTATTTTGTTGATTCAGAAGCTCCTGTCATTTTGAAGGACAGAAACATTTTGGTATTAGGAGACCATCTGTCGATGTATTTATCGTCCGGTTCGGCAACACCATTTCTTAACTGGCGCGTCAGTGAGCAATTGTTCCTTGATTCCGAATATTATGACAACCTGGTTAATATATTATCAGGTTTTGAAAACGATCCACCGGACATGATATTGGATGAGGTAGGAGTTATTCCGGTAATTTCAGAGAAAATTCCCATACTGAAAACACGCTATCTGCCTGTACCTAATTATCCCGGCTTTTACAGAAAGGCTTACAACTGATTCTCAGCGACTGCTTCACAGTGACCGTTTCACAGCGACCAATCTTTAGCAGCTGATCTTATCAACTCTGCGTTGGTGCCTGCCGCCTTCGAATTCTGTATTGATGAAAATTCCAGCCATTTTTTCTACGTAATGATAGGAGACAAACCGCTCAGCAAAACAGATTACATTGGCATTGTTATGCTCTCTTGCCAATGCTGCCAGGTCAGAATTCCAGCACAAAGCAGATCTGATGCCCTGGTGTTTATTGGCAGTCATGTTGACTCCATTTCCACTGCCGCAGATTAAAATACCCAATTCATTTTTGCCGTTTTCGATCGACTCCATTGCCGGATGTACAAAATCAGGGTAGTCTACTGAATCAGCAGAGTACGGACCGAAATCTTCAACTTCATGACCTAGTGATTTCAATTTTTCTACTAACCTGGTTTTATATTCAAAACCTGCATGGTCACCTCCAATAGCGATTTTCTTTCCCATTTTTATGATTCTTCTGTTAATGCTGCAGCTGCTTCTGCAGCCAATCGTTTTCGTTGTACCCTCGCTGAAATGATAATGCCTATTTCATACAGCATAAATAATGGCAATGCTACAAATACCTGACTGAATGGATCCGGGGGGGTAAGCATGGCTCCTAAGATTAAGATCGCTACAATAGCATGTCGTCTGTATTTTTTCAACAAAGCTGGTGTTACCAATCCGGCCTTTGATAAGAACTGCACAGCAATTGGTAGCTGAAATAAGATGCCGCTTCCAAACACAATTGTGATGATTGTACTGGTATAGCTGACAATATCGAATTCGTTGGCAATACTCGGGTCGATCTGGAATCCTGCAAAGAAATTCACAGATATCGGTGCAATGATAAAATAACCAAAAGAGATTCCTATGGAAAACAGGAGTGTTACATAAAACACAGCACCGCGGGCAGCCCTTTTTTCTTTTTTGTACAGTCCCGGCTTGATAAAGCGCCAGATTTCCCAAACAATGTAGGGAAATGCGACGATGATACCTGCTACAAATGACGTAGTAAAATACATCATAAACTGGCCGGTCATTTTTCTGCTTTGGAGAATAAAAGGTAGTTCCTCTATGCAAAGCGCATCTACATTGACAAATTCAGACAGTTTACAGAACATGCGAAATGTCCAGAAATCAGTCTTTGTCGGTGCAAAAAGTACTTGCTGAAAAAGGATATCAGGAAAAATCAGAAAGGCAATAGATATCACCGCTATGGCAATAAGAGATCTTATTAAATGCCAGCGTAAGTGCTCCAGGTGATCGAGAAACGACATCTCCGCTTCATCTTCCACATCGCCCATTTGGTCTAGTGCCATTCTGCTTGTTTGATTTGTTTAATATTTAAAAAGCGGATAAGTATTCATCCACTCATTTACTTCTTTTTTGATACTGCCCAGCTTAGCCTCATCATCCTTGTTCATCAATGATTCATCAATGAAGTTGACAATTTTGTCCATATCTGTATCAACCAACCCTCTGGAAGTGATCGCAGCAGTTCCCACCCGGAACCCGGAAGTTATGAACGGAGACTTGTCATCGAAAGGTACCATGTTTTTATTAACGGTGATGTCAGCTTCTCCCAAAGCTTTCTCTGCCTCTTTGCCATTGACGTTTTTAGAGCGGAGGTCTATCAACATTGAGTGATTGTCAGTACCGCCAGAGATGACATCATATCCTCTTTTTACAAAGGACTCTGCCATTACCTGAGCATTTTTCTTTACTTGTACGATGTACTTCATGTAGTCATCGCTAAGTGCTTCACCAAAAGCTACTGCTTTGGCAGCTATGATGTGTTCCAGTGGACCGCCCTGTGTTCCGGGGAATACGCCTGAGTCCAGCAAAGACGAAACTTTTCTTACTACACCTTTAGGAGTTTTGATACCCATTGGGTTTTCGAAATCTTCACGCATCATGATCAGCCCGCCTCTGGGACCTCTCAGTGTTTTATGGGTGGTAGTCGTCACTACATGACAATAGTCCAGTGGATCCTTTAATAATCCCCTGGCAATCAACCCGGAAGGATGAGAGATATCTGCCAGTAATAAAGCGCCTACTTCATCAGCAATGGATCTGAGGCTTTCATAATCCCAATCTCTGCTGTAGGCAGATGCACCACAAATGATCAGCTTTGGCTTCTCTTTGTTGGCCGTTTCAGCAACTTTATCATAATCGATGACGCCAGTTTCTTTTTCAACACCGTAAAAAGAAGGTTGATAAAGTTTACCGGAGAAATTCACATGAGAACCGTGGGTCAGGTGACCACCATGAGAAAGGTCGAAACCTAAAATTTTGTCACCGGGATTCAGCAGAGCCAGCATAACCGCAGCGTTTGCCTGCGCACCGGAGTGAGGTTGCACATTGGCCCATGATGCACCAAATAATTCTTTCACTCTGTCGATAGCCAGGTTTTCGATTTCATCCACTACCTCACAACCACCGTAATACCGCTTGCCCGGGAGTCCCTCAGCATATTTGTTGGTTAAAACACTACCAGCAGCCTCCATTACCTGAGGTGAGGCAAAGTTTTCCGAAGCGATCAGTTCAATGCCTCTGATCTGTCTTACTTTCTCAGCTTCGATCAGCTCAAATACCTTATTATCCCTAGACATATTATCTTGTTTTTTGCGCCAAAAATAGCGGACATCTTCCACATTACCAATAGACCTTATCACGATATATTTTGTACTTGTTTCATTTGATTGACAATGAGTTCAATTTAGTAGCAATTCATCAATTTTGAATCCCTCTTACTCAAGTTGTTGAGCAATGAAATTGATCAGAATTTCCTTTGAGCAAACTCTTTGAGACTGATTTTAACAATGTTGAATCGATACTTAAACACTTTTAAAAGGGTGGGTAAGTATAAATTAACTGGTTGATTATCAGGATGATGTTGGATTGGTAGAAACTATTCATTAGATTATGTCGTAAAAATATATCAGGTCTTAAACTCAAACTACTTATGAAATTTTTACTCTGGATCATCATTCTTATTCTTTGCTGGCCGCTGGCACTCGTCTTATTAGTACTATATCCAATCATTTGGATACTTTTAATCCCATTCAGAATTCTTGGTTTTGCCGTTGATGGTGTCTTTGAATTAATCAAAGCAATTTTCATGCTACCTGCCAGAATTTTAGGTGGCGCGAAGAATTAAGTCTCTTTCGGGAGTATCATTTTTGGTAAAAGCAAAATGAAATTACTCGCAACATTTTTCATCCTGTTTCCCGGATTGATAATAGGACAGGATTTAGCAACTGCTTTTCCGGAATTTCTCCCGGTAACGAATGATGTAATAGAAATCAGACAAAGAAGCTTTAAGCGCGGTTTTTTGCCTTCGGGTTGGAAAAGTACCTATCATTTTAAAGATGGCAGGCTAATGAGGCAAACCAACTATTTCAGAGCAGAACTTCGAATGGATGAGGTATATGAATATAAAGCCTCACCTGGTAGTTTGATTGTTAGAAATATCTATACGGATAAGAAAAATTATTCGCTTACGATTCATCATTTCGATGGTCCGGGAAAGCTGATTAAATCCGAATTGTTTTTCGATCAGGATACCATCAACCCGCAGTGGATTGATGATCACTTCGAGTACGACTCTTTAACTGAGACGGTCAGGTTTAAAAGAACAAACTACTATCCCAACAATAGACAATTCACGAAATGCATTGAAATGAAGTTAAGCAATGGCAGGTTAATGGAACAACTGATGCTTGACTCCTGCAATGAGGTTACTCAGAGAGAATATATTGAATATCTGAGTGACAGAAAGGTTTTTAATGTCATCGACTACATGAATTCTGAAGTAGTGGTGACTGGTGGAAGGTCAGAGCAGGGTGTTCAGCGTTATTTGTATAAGCTGGATAAAAAAGGCAATTGGACCAAACGCTATTATGTGCGAGCTAATGGCAGAAAAATCCTCGATATCAAACGGAAGATCCGGTACGCCAGTAAGTAAGTCCTGGATTTCCACAATCCCCCAAATTACTCCGCTTAAAAGTCTCAAAGTCAAAAGGAATTAAGAAATGGTTTCTAAGCATTTTGCTGACTGATTACTTTTCTGAATAACAGTTGATTTATGACGATCATTTCCAGTTACCAACACGGTTGGAACGCTTTTTGTCATGATGTGTTCGGGTATTATAAATGGTACGACGTTAATTATGCAGGCTCAGTGATATTTTTTGAGAGAGTACATGCTTTTATGTTTATATAGATGAACTTTGCGCCACTTTTTAAAAATCAGTTATGTGTACTTTTAAATGAGAAATTGAAATGATTAAAAAAACTATTTTCTTTTCTATCCTCTATTTTTTCTTACTTCATCTGAGTTTCGCTCAGGTCGTGACCTACAATATGCCGCAATCCATTCGTACGGAACAGGTAGTAATTACCTTTAAAAAGGTAAGATCATCTACTACTAATTATTACATCAATTACAATGTGAAGAACATTGGAGATGGTGTGTTGGTAGTGGACAAGTCTCAGACATCTTTGGTACAAAACGAAAGTGAGATGAATCCTTCTAAATCAGAAGCTGTTTTAAAATCGGGTGATAATAAAACGATTTACAATGCTTTTCGGGTTCGCCCTCCGGCAAAGGCCAATGCTGAGTTGCTGGCATTGACGCTGCATGGTTTCCGATATGCTGTTGGAAACGGAACACCACTTCAGGCTGATCCATTGACACTTGGATCAGGAGCTACTCAAAAGGTTGGCGACTTCAGCATTAAGCTGATGGAATACAAAGTGTATGATGATCGTATTTTTGCCGAAGTGAAGTGTACTTACGAAGGAGGTAATAACCGCGCTGGAAAAATTGACCTGACCAAAGTGACGGTAACTGGTGGTATGGCAGAGATCGTAAGGAAAGGAGACATTGTTTTCAATGGTAAATCCTACACGTTTGCCATCAATATCACTCCTGGTGCCGGATCAGAATATGTGATCGATTGGAGCGGTGTATTTGAGGTGTTGAACCTGACAGATCTAAACCTAAATCCTATTGCGATCAAAAGTTCTACTTATCAAGAACCGGTAGAGGAGGTAAAGCCAGCAGAAGAGAAGCCTAAAGAGGAAAGCGCCACAGAGCCTTGCGCCTTGACTTACAATGAATTTTCTTCTTTGAGAGATGATTTAAAATCAGAAATTGAAAGTGGGGGAAAACCAGTGCCGATGGCCATTGAATATCTGCAGGTAAAGGGGTGTGTGAATACAGACCAAGTGGTAGAATTGATGGATCAGTTTAACCTGGATTCGCCGAGGCTGAAATTTGCGAAAATGGCCTATAAATTCACTTCTGATAAGCATAAATATTATCTGGCTGTCAAGAAGCTGGCTTATAATAAGAACAAAGAAGCGCTCGAAGAATTTCTGGAGCAGCAGTAGATAATTTGAGTTTTGGGGATGATTAGAGGTATCCCTTATTTCAAAATTCAGCAAAGCATAGAACGAGTTATTGCATGTTCTATGCTTTATTTTTTTAATTTTATTTGAAAATAAGCTTACCTGGTATGAAATCGCTAAAACTCCTCATCTTCGATCTGGACAACACCATTTTTGAAACAAAATCGATTGGTGAACATGCTGTAGCGGCTGTAATGGAAGATTTCAGAAGTAGCATCAGTTCATTGTTTTCACCTGAAAAAGTGGAGGCTGTCATCAACGATCTGTGGAATTATCCTTTCGACCATGTGGCCCGGCAATATCAGCTTTCCGAAGAGGTCAGTAAGCAATTTTCAGCAAGTATCAATAGCTATGAATATCAGTTGGAAATTGAAGCTTATCCCGACTTTGAACTCATCAGAGGATTGGATATCTGGAAGGTTTTAGTGACTACAGGCTTTGAAAAACTACAGCGGGCAAAGATTGAAGCCCTCCAGCTTCACCTGGTTTTTGAAGAAATCCACATCGATCAGTTAGATGCACCCATCAGGATTCACAAAAAGGGAATCTTTCAGCAAATCTTGGATTCCTTTCATGTAAAACCATCGAACATTTTTGTAATTGGAGACAATCCAGAATCAGAGTTAAAAGCCGGACGGGAACTGGGGATGGTGACCGTTCAGGTAGCGAAGCATGGACAACCTCAATCAGCTTTTTCTGATTATTACATCACCGACTTTCGGGAATTGATCAATTTCCTCGAAAGCTAGTTACATGCACATACCGCAATTTGTAATCGCTGACGATCTTCAGTAGATTAGGGATAAATCCTCCTGTAATGGGAATAATATCTTTAATCGATTACGCTCAGTATTGAAATAAGAGATTGATGATTTTTAACTGACCTACTTTATGAAATACAGCTTACTTTCGATTTTATTCTTGATTTGTCTGTCATGTGCGACTGTCTCAGAGCAGCTGCCAAACTCATCTGTGGACTACCAGGTGATTCCGAAACCTCAGTCCCTAAAAATGAAAAATGGTCAGTTTGAGATCAATAGAAACACCAAAATCAGCGGAACCGAACAGCTGGTCAATGAGGGTATTTACCTTGCTGAGGAAATCAGTCTGGTCAGCGGGCTTAGCCTCGGTTATGATGTGGGTCAGGACGGAGATATTTTACTAAAACTGGATCCTGCTATTGCTGATGAAGAAGGGTATAGCCTCTCAGTAGATGTCGATAAGATTATCATCACCGGGAAGTCTCCGAAAGGTGTATTTTACGGCATTCAAACCTTAAGACAACTATTGCCACCGGGAGTGAACGCCGTCCCGAAAGATCAAAATGTAAAAGTCCCGGCAGTGATTATAGCGGATGCGCCTCGATATGCTTACAGAGGGATGCACCTGGATGTTGCCCGGCATTTCTTTCCAGTCAGTTTTGTGAAGAGATACATCGATCTGCTGGCCATGCATAAAATGAATACCTTTCACTGGCATTTGACAGAAGATCAGGGATGGCGCATCGAGATCAAACAATATCCGAAGCTCACAGAGGTGGGTGCCTGGCGTAACGGGACAATCGTCGGTCACTATCCGGGCACGGAGAATGACAACAAAAGATACGGCGGTTTTTACACGCAAGATCAGATCAGAGAGGTGGTGGACTATGCAGCCAAAAGACATATCACCGTGATACCGGAGATTGAATTACCCGGTCACAGCAGTGCTGCCATCGCTGCCTACCCCTATTTGAGTTGCTTCCCGGAAGAACGAACGGTGGTGCCGAACGAGATGATGTCCGAAGCTTCAAAAAAGGCACAGGCTGACGGTCAGCCAAAAATTGTACAGGAATCGTGGGGTGTATACAAGGATGTCTACTGCGTGGGAAAAGAAGAAACATTCACATTTATTGAAGGCGTACTTGATGAGGTTGTTGCGTTATTTCCATCGACTTACATTCATATCGGTGGCGATGAATGTCCCAAAGAGTACTGGGAAAAATCTCCAGAAAGTCAGACTAGAAAAGCAGAACTGAATTTGGCCGACGAGCATGAGCTGCAAAGCTATTTTATCAAACGGGTTGAAAAGTACCTCAACAGTAAAGGAAAACAGATTATTGGCTGGGACGAGATTTTGGAGGGAGGACTGGCGCCTAATGCGACGGTCATGTCGTGGAGAGGAAATGCCGGAGGAATTGCTGCTGCCAATGCAGGTCATAAAGTGGTGATGAGCCCTAATTCTCATTGTTATTTTGATCACTACCAGTCAGAGGATACTGACAAGGAACCATTGGCCATTGGTGGATTTTTACCGGTAGAGAAAGTCTATAGTTTCGATCCGGTTCCTACTGAACTGTCGGCTGAAAACCAGCAGTATATTTTGGGCGGACAAGCCAATCTTTGGACGGAATACATCGATACTGAAAAACACGCTGAGTACATGTTGCTTCCCAGAATGACCGCCCTTTCTGAGGCTCTTTGGACAGCTAAGGAACAAAAAGATTATGAGGATTTTAAAGGAAGGCTGACCGGTTTCCGATCTCGATATGATGCCATGAATCTCAATTACGCCAAACACGTTTTCGAATCAGATTTGTAAGTGTTTACGGACTAATTTTAACGTTTTAATCAGAATTCAATTTCACTATGATTGGGCATTTGTCAAGCAAGTGCAACCAACGAAGCTTTGCCTTCATTTTCACCTGGCAGATTTGGTAGATTTTACTCGTCTCATTTAATAGGATAGTCAGGAATATTGAGACCTAAGATGATGTCTCTTTCTGCAGAGAACAGGCCCTTATCATATTTCAACTCGATGATTCCGCTACCCCCTCTGTTAGAAAGGCTTCTTTTTTTGGATTCAGTAAGTAATGTATCACTTGCAAAAAAGTAGCTATCCAGGTAATAGGGATTTGTTTGTGGTTCTTTCACCGTCAGGTGAATATGCTCGGGCTCTCGTCTGTTGGGATATGCCGCAGGTCGAAATGTATACAAAGTATATGACCCTGATTTATCCGTTTTGATCCAGGTCCGATGTTGCCCATGTGTTTTGCCCCAGCCTTTAGCACCTTTCGCAGGTTTGTAAAAACCGTCACGATTGGTTTGATAAAAATATAAAATAACATTTGCTGCAGGTGTTGAACCGTCGGCCTGATATACTTTACCTGAGATTTTAAGCTTTGGACCGAAATTGTCAAAGCCAGGTATCGTGTCAACGCTGTTAAGTTTGCGATTCCCATATTCCAATAAGGCTTCACACCCCTGACAGGGCCCGCCAACTGTTTGATGGGTAGGGTTATCAGTAATTTGCTGCGTGCAGGCAGTGAAACTGCTCAGTACAATCGTAAAAATTAGTAATGTTTTGATCAATGAGTTCATATCGGCTTTTACGCCAAAAATGAGCCGATTGGATGACTTTTGAGCAGTAAATAATCCGACCTGAGTGAATCTTGCCCTAACCTGTTAGTGAAGTAGCGACTCGAAATTTTTACGATAGGTCCGGCTAGCTCTGATTGTCTGATTATTAGGCAAAACCATGTCGAAATCTCCGTTTTTACGCGAGTTGACAGATTGGATGAAACCTTTGTTAACGACATAGCTCTTGTGGATTCTGATAAACTGACCATCCGGCAATTGCGTCATCATCGATTTGAGAGAACTTTGTTTCAGAAAGGTTCCTGTAGCCGTGTGGATGCCCACATAAGGTGTCTTTGATTTCAGAAACATAATATCTGCCGTTTTTATGTGTAGTGTGCTGTTCTGTTGTTTAACCTTCAGAATTGTTTTGTCTGCCAGTCTTGGTTTTTCTTTTACTGAACTTTGATATTTCAAAACGTACAGAGCAGCGGCATAAATGGCCATGCTACTGAAGCCATAACCGGAGATTGTCTTCACAAAAACAGGGATAAACCTGAAAGGATAAGCGTAAAACAGGTTTGATACAATGGTTACCAATCCGGCAAAGATCAGTACGTGCATCAAACCGATCAAAACTGGTAGTATTAGCTGTAACCTGCCATTGGCTTTAGATAACAGACTTTTGCCGTAAAAAAATATGGGAATATAAAGGAGCCAATAGCTTCCAAAAAGTAATGATTCTGATAGATAAAATGCATGATTTTTTACAACGGCGTGCAGCAAATCTTTTCCTGTGATCAGGATAAGAGCAATAGAAACAGCTATCAATAGTCGTAGATATTTACTTCTTCGAAAGTTCAGTTCGATTGCTCTCATCTGGAGTTATTGTTATTGGGTTGCCAGCATTTCTTCCAATCTGTCGAATACGGAACCCCAGCCATTCATAAAGCCCATTTGCTCTTGTTGCTGACAATATTCAACAGTTGGGTGGACAACATTAAAAGTAAAAACTGTTTCATCACCGGCTTCCTCAAAAATCGCCTGTATTTCCACCCCTTCGGTCATAGGTTTGAAATCCGCCGATGAAATGATCTTTCTTAAATGCTCAATTTCCTTATATACGCCTTCCGCTACAAACTGGTTGCCATCGGGCATCTCCATAGAGTAATTCCACTCACCACCCACTCTAAAATCGTGTTTGTTCACTTTGGTTTCCATGCCTTGCGGTCCCCACCATTTGACAATATGTCCGGGCTCAGACCAGGCTTCCCATACCAGTTGAACCGGAGCTTTTAATGTTCTTTTAATTGTTAAAGTGCGATTATTCATTTTTCTTGTTTTTAGAATTTAGTTCGTTTACATAAGCTTCGAAAGCATCAATTTTGTCTTCCCAGAGCTTTTTATATTGCTCTATCCACATAAAAGCCGGGATCAAACTGGCAGGCTCGATCATACAAAACCGTTCTCTTCCCTTCTGATCTATTCTGATGATACCACACTCCTTCAATATTTTCAGGTGCTTGGAAATTGCAGGTCTGCTTACCTCAAATTGTTCCGCCACTTCATTGACTGACAAAGGTCTTGTCGACAGAAGCTTGATAATATCCCTTCGCACCGGATCTGCTATCGCCTGAAAAACATCTCTTCTCATATATTGTGTCACCGTTCGGTTACAAGTATACGCGTAATCGATCGGTTACGCAAATAAGTTTCATTATTTTTTTAAAATCAATTTTAGATTTGATTAGTCTGATGAGCTAAAGAGTAGCCAAATTGGTAATTTGATCGAGCGCCCCGCTGATTTTTGTAAGGATCTCCTGTGCACCGGAAATTCCATGTCTTTGCTTTAGGTACATCGGATCGTTATATGTTACATTTACAATGCCCTGATCGTTTTGATAGACCAGAATTTTCTGAGGCAGATCGAGTCCTGCGGTAATGGAATTCTGCATAAGAGGAGTTCCCATTTTTGGGTTACCAAATAGGATGATTTTTGTCTTATTCAAAGCTAAACCAACATTGCTGGCATTGGATTGGTGATCAAGTTCTGCTATTATTTTAAGGTTGGGATTATTGTCAATGGTTTCTTTCAGTTTTAAGTAGGTATTGTCAAAGTCCTGGTTACTCACTTTCGTGATGATGCCTTTTTCCATGTCTGTCGGTTTAGTGTGATTATCATTTTGATAACGCTAACGCACCACTGATCATTTGGTATGGGAAAATATCTTTGTTGATATGACTTTGTCGCACTGCTGTCTTTTTTGATGAGTTATTGTATGGCATCCGGAAAATTCAGCTATCTCGATTTGCCGTCCACTATTGTATGTGCAAACAACCAATCAAATAGCTGAATCCTAAAGCTATTTAGAGTAAGACACTTTATTCATTTCTTAACATTTCTGCAGGGTTAGTTCTGGCTGCACGAGCAGTTTGCCAGCCTATTGTAAGCATGCTTACAAGGAATATTGCCACAACACCACTCAGTAGTAAAAAAGGACTAATCGTAATTCGCTCCGTGAAGCTTGAAAGAAAATGACT
>JBCBHL010000037.1:0-30502 GCA_038525605.1 Bacteroidota bacterium | reverse complement strand
CTGAAAGGAATCCCTCTAAAGTAACTTTTATGATAACTTTCAGGTTTTAATTTGTTGTGATTAAGTATTAATTAAGCCTTTTTAATTATTTTTAGGCAAACGCTTAAAGGTATTTTTTGACAACATAAATTTTATCAGAATGAATAAGGATTTCTTTGGAATTGAGCAAACATTAAAGACTCCTCTCGGGGAACATAAATATTACAGCCTGAGGACTCTGGCTGATCAAAAATCTGAAGTAAGAAAACTTCCTTATTCTATCAGGATCTTGTTGGAAAATGCCATCAGAAATTTTGATGGATTTGCTGTTACGGAAGATCACCTTAATTCTTTGTTAAGCTGGAAGTCTACTGCAGGTGAAAAAGACATACCTTATACGCCGGCCAGGGTGCTGATGCAGGACTTTACAGGTGTCCCTGCTGTTGTTGATATCGCTTCAATTAGAGCTGAGGTCGCCCGCAAAGGAAAAGATACCAGTAAAACAAACCCGGTAGTTCCGGCCGAAATGGTGATTGATCATTCTGTCATGATCGAATATTTCGGGACTCAAAATGCCTATCAGAAAAATGTAGACCTGGAATATCAAAGAAACGAAGAACGCTATAAATTACTAAAATGGGGTCAGCAGGCCTTTGATAACTTTACAGTTGTTCCTCCGGGAATGGGTATTTGCCACCAGGTAAACATCGAAAACCTGGCAAAAGTTGTAATTCCCAGAGATGGCTATTTGTTCCCCGATACACTTGTTGGTACAGACTCACATACACCGATGGTCAACGGTCTCGGTGTCCTGGGTTGGGGTGTTGGAGGAATAGAAGCGGAAGCTGCCATGCTGGGACAACCCATCTACATGATTCTTCCACAGGTAATCGGTTTAAAACTTACCGGAGAGCTTCCTGAGGGAGCTACCGCAACGGACTTAGTACTGACCATTGTACGTCTGCTAAGGGATTATGGGGTAGTTGGTAAAATTGTAGAAGTATTCGGACCTGCATTGCAAAACCTGACTATTCCAGACAGAGCCACAATTTCAAACATGTCTCCGGAGTTTGGATGTACTGATACACATTGGCCCGTAGATGAGCAAACGTTGGCTTACATGAAAAAAACCAACCGTAGCGACGAGCACATTGCCATGGTAGAAGCTTATGCCAAAGAAAACCTCCTTTGGAGAACTGATGATGACCAGGCTGAATATACAGATGTTTTAGAATTAGACCTTGGAACAGTAGAACCAACTATTTCCGGCCCTAAACGCCCACAGGATAAAATTTTACTGAGAGAAGCTAAAGAGTCTGTAATTGACTTATTGAAAAATAACTACAGCCGTGATTACGTCCCTGTCTCCGACAGAGGATGGGCAAATGATCCGGCAATCGCTGCGAAGGCTGCGACAGATTCCAAGATCAAAAGCATTCCTATCAAAAGAGGAGATGTTGAATACAATTTAACTGACGGAGCTGTTGTCATGGCAGCTATTACATCCTGTACCAACACCTCTAACCCAAGCGTAATGCTGGGTGCAGGATTAGTGGCGAAAAACGCTGTCGAGAAAGGTCTCGATATCAAACCGTGGGTGAAGACGTCACTTGCACCGGGCTCCAGAGTGGTAACTGAATACCTCAACAATGCGGAGTTAATGCCCTATTTTGAGGCGCTTAAATTTCATGTGGTAGGTTATGGCTGTACTACCTGTATCGGTAACTCCGGAGATATGATGACGGATGTACAAAAAGCTGTTATCGAAAATGACCTGGTCGTTTGCTCTGCGCTATCCGGAAACAGGAACTTTGAAGCGAGGATACATCCAAATATCAAAATGAATTTCCTTGCCTCTCCGATGCTGGTTGTCGCCTATGCACTGGCAGGAAGAATGGATTTCGACATGAATAATGAACCACTTGGCCATGATCCAAACGGGACACCTGTTTATTTGAAGGATATCTGGCCTACTCAAGCTGAAATCAATGAGATAATGGATCAGGTGGTTACCGCAGAAGATTATCAGAAAACATATGAAAAGATTTTCGATGGAGATGACGCCTGGCAATCGTTGAATGCACCAACAGGACGACTTTATGACTGGGATAGCCAGTCCACTTATATTCAGGAAGCACCTTTCTTCAAAGACATTTCCGAAGATGTACCAAATCCTGATAATATCAAAGGCGCAAAAGTTCTGCTTCAGCTCGGTGACATGGTTACCACAGATCATATTTCTCCGGCGGGTAAATTTTTACCGGAACACCCTGCCGGTAAGTACCTGACAGACAATGGGATCGCTCAGAGAGACTTTAACTCTTACGGATCAAGAAGAGGGAACCACGAGGTAATGATGAGAGGAACATTTGCCAACGTCAGAATTAAAAACAAACTGGCGTCAAGGGAAGGCGGCTGGACCACCTATCATCCGACGGGCGAGGAAATGACCGTTTTCGATGCATCAATGAAATATCAGGAAGCAGGCACTCCGCTGGTTGTAATCGGGGGTAAAGAATATGGATCGGGCTCCTCTCGTGACTGGGCAGCCAAAGGCACTACGCTGTTGGGAGTAAAAGCAGTTATTACAGAGAGTTTTGAAAGAATCCATAGGTCAAATTTAGTTGGTATGGGTGTTTTGCCTGCAGTCTTTTTAGAAGGCGAAAATCAGGAAACACTTGGTCTGACTGGTAACGAAACTTATGATATCTCCGGAATCGATGAGAATCTCACAGCTGGTAAAATTGTAGATGTTACAGCTACTAAAGATGATGGCATTAAGGTTGCATTCAAGGTAAAACTACGACTGGATTCGGGAGTAGATGTTGAATATTACAAACATGGAGGCATCCTGAACTATGTACTCAGAAACTTCTTAAAAGAATAGAACTAATAAAAGGAAAGAGACGTCAGAAACGGCGTCTTTTTTCTTTATCAACTGCCTTAGAACCTTGTTTTAAATCCCTAAAAGACACATTTTATTCGCTTAAAGCAGAACACCACTATACAATCATGCAATTTTTCAATACATTTGATTGAAGGTCATCACACCAATTACTAAGAAATAGCAGACAATTTGAATGCCTGAAATTCGAAAACAGCATAATATAACAGAATCTCAAATAATCGATGGATTAGTTCGCAGAGATGAATATGTATTCGAATTGCTTTATGACAATTATGCCTCTTCACTACTGGGGGCAATCATGAGAATAATCAAAAACAAGGATCATGCGGAAGAGGTCCTTCAAGATACTTTTGTGAAAGTCTGGCAGAAAATTGATACTTATTCAAACACGAAAGGCAGATTGTATACCTGGATGTTTAATATCGCCAGAAATAACGCACTGGATAAGCTTAAGTCAAAAGAGTATTCACAAATGTCTGTAACAGGTACCATCGAAAATACGCATAACCCTGATAATACATGAGCTGGATGATTTCTGCCTGTTCCGGTTTCAGGTATTTCAATAAATCCTCTGCAAACTGCTCTCCCTGATCGGTGCTTTCAGAAGTAAAATCAGGGTTATGCGTATTTTCGATGGTACCTGTTACAGACATTTGTGAATACTCTTTTGAAGGAACTTTTATCGTAGATCATTATAAAAAGGAGAAACTTTGAAACTAAATGAATACATAAATTCAGGAATACTCGAAGAGTTTTGTATGGGAGTGCTCTCAGAAGACGAGGCTACAAAAGTTGCTGCCCTGGCAAAAAAGTATCCGCCAATTCAGGAAGAACTCGATAGGATTCAGGATGCACTTGAATTTGCAGATAGGAAATCAGCAGTTTCTCCATCCAAAGAAGTCAAAGAAGCGGTGATGGCAAGCATTGCAAAAGATCTGCGATCGAATGAATCGTATCAGCCAGCAGGCAAATCAATTAAGCATCAATTTAATTATAAATACGCCTTTGCTGCATCATTGACAGGGTTTCTGATTGCCTGTGCTGTTGCATTGTACCTCAATAATGAGCTCAATAAATCGAACCTGGAAATCAGTCAGTTAAATTCGGAAATCACTAATAATAAGACCAGACTTGCGATCATCAATCAGGCTAACCAGGAACTTAACGAAGTAGTATCAGACGGTGAATTTGATAGGATATCCCTGAAAGGACTTCAAAATTTTCCTGAAGCGGAAGCTGTAGCCTACAGAAAAAATGAACAGTTATTAGTGTCGATTGGAAATCTACCGGAACCACCGGCTGGAATGCAGTATCAGTTTTGGGCGATTGTAGATGGTACACCAATCAGTGCGGGATTATTTGATTATGCTTCCGCAAAAACTTCACTAACCACTATGAAAAACTTTGATGAGGCAGTGGCTTTTGCTATATCACTCGAAGAGGCTGGAGGAAAGGAAAGTCCAACAGCGGAGAGAATTTATGTTTTGGGAAATGTATAGTTAAAATTGAGTTACCCAACCATTACTCTGGCACTGTTAAGACTGTTTTTGATTTTATTACATATTGCATAGCTATCAGCATTCATGGTATACAAAACATTGATGTGATCAGGCTGAAAGGTCTGTTTTGATTCTTCAAAATCAAACCGACTACCTACAAAATATTCGCCTAAAATTTCATTGTACCAAAGCAAAACCTCACTGTTCATATCCGCATTTCTTAATTTTCTCATCATGATTTTTTCATTGTTTACTAATCAAAAGGGAAAGAAAAATAAAACCCTACCCGCAGAAACGGACTAAATGAAATATCTCTTATAATTCGTTATATTTAAATTGGATGGAATGAATGACCTAACCAAATAGGTGTATTAGTCACTTTAGTTTTTAACAAAGGAATGGACAGTCAATTATCTCTAAATATCTGGTCAATTTTATTCCTGATCATTGCCGGTCAGGGAATGCTCCTTTTTGCTTTTATTCTGCTGAAGAAAGGCAACACCACTATTCATAAAACGCTGCTTGGCTCGCTGATATGCTCTTTCTCAATATTGATGATCTACTATGCACTATATTGGTCAGATATACTGAAATACCTTTCTCCTCTAGTAAATATCTGTCTATCCATCGGATGGGCCATCGGTCCCATTACTTTACTCTACATGAGTTACATTGATGAGCAGATCATACACAGGAAGCAATTACTGCACTTTATTCCATTTGCATTTTTTGCCACCGTAAGAATAATCGACAGTCTGACATATTTTTCCAGTTACTTCATTGAAACTGGCATCAACATCTATTCAGTCATCTTAAATCTCCAGTTTTTCCATATCCTGACCTATACATTTTTAATTTTTTCGCGCTCAAAATTCGTAGTTCAAAACCATCGCTGGACAAAGTTGATATCACTCTCGTATGCTATTTTTGCGCTTGGACATGTCTGTTACTATTTGTTGGTATGGACCAATTATCTAAAACCTGAATATGACTACATCATCTCATTTTTCATGGCCTGCAGCATATATTTTATCGGTTATTACAGTCAGTCGAAGGATTCCATAAAGCCGGTGGCAAACGGCGAGAAATACGCAAACTCCTTACTGTCTGACAGCCTGAAACGTTCACTGTCTAAAAAACTCGATGATCTCATCGAAAATGATCGGCTACATTTACAACACGACATCAGTCTTGACTTCCTGTCTGAGAAGCTCAATGCGAGCAAACATGATACTTCTCAATTGATTAATAACCATTATCAGATGAAGTTTTTTGATTTCATCAACTTTCACCGGATTGAATATGCCAAAAGTGTGCTCAATCAAAACAGCAGTCAGTCTATCAAAATCAATGATTTGGCAATTAGCTGTGGCTTTAACAACAAAGTAACCTTTAACAATGCATTCAAAAAATCGACAGGTATGACTGCCACGCAATACAGAAGGGAAAATATCGGTAAAACCTGACCGGATTTGTCCGCTGAACAAGGGTCGCGAGGTACTTTTATGTTAAAAAAACATGAAATACTTTTTACTCTCCATTTCAATTATCCTGATTTCACTTCACGCGTATTCACAATCTGCCAAGGAAAAAGCAGATGAATTTTATCAGGTCGCCAAATACAAAAAGGCAATTCCGTTATATGAGAAGTACCGTAAAAGCAATCGGCTGGACAGTCTTACGTTGTTCCGATTGGGAATGAGCTACGGTAACAATTCCAATTACGGAAAGGCAATTGCTACCTTAAAAACAGCCATCGAAGATAAGTTTTATCCAGGATACACATATGGTCAGATCGCCAGATTCGCGGCACTGCTCAAAAGCGATGAAGAGCTGTATTCCAGTATTGATTCACTGCTGAAGTACAACCCCTCTAGCTTTGCACTGATCAAAAAGGATTCGGTTTTCGAAGAATATCTAAAGATTAATACTTTCACTGACAAATTAGCACTGATGGAAACTAAAAGCTATCCATGCCTCAGCAATGAAAAAAGCAGATTATTTGATTTTTGGATTGGCAAATGGAATGTGATCGCATCGGGTCGTAAAGCGGGAATAAACGTAATTACCAGGGCTACAGGCGGATGCGCAATCCACGAAAGTTATACTACTTCAGGAGCCTATTCTGGCCAAAGCATCAATTTCCTGGACCCGGAGGACAACTTATGGAAGCAATACTGGGTAGGTAGCTCGGGCGATGTATATAGCTTTTCAGAAGTTGAATCAACTACTGGAAAAATCGTATTTCTTGCTAAATCAACTGTCTCGGAAAATGAAACGTGGACCAGGCTAACATTTACTCATGATCTGGACAAAGATGAGGTAACACAACTTTTTGAAAGCTCTTCAGACCTGGGCAAAACCTGGGCACCCGGATTCAACGGTCTATATCGAAAGATAGACTAATTTCAATGAACAAATAGCAGCCTGCTTAGTTTTGCTAAAAAGAATTGATGATTTACTGATTTATCATTTCGTATCTTGTAAATTTGATTTAATTAAATCCTATACAATTAAGACTATAACATTTAGTAAAATGAGACGACTAACCTTAATAGCAGGAGTTATTTTTTTGTTGAGTGCTTGCGTAAGTACAGAAAAAAAGACTGAAAAAGTTCAGGAAACCCCTGAAGAGCCAAAGCCTATTACGCTTACAAAAGCCCCGGCATCACCTGCATATGAAGATGCTGTATTGACATTGGTAGAGCCCTATCCGGAAAAAGTTGGTGCAGAAGACAGTGTAAATTTTGATTTTTCTCTAACGGCATATGAACTAGGTACTCAAACCGCTGATGCGGCAGAAAGAGGAATTGCTAATTCCGGCAAGGGACAGCACATTCACTTTATTGTCAACAACGGACCGTATTCTGCTCACTATGGTCCTCAGTTCAAGAAGAAAATGGAACCAGGGAATTATACGATTTTAGCGTTTTTGTCCAGATCTTACCATGAAAGTGTAAAAAACCCAAATGCTTTTGTTACCAAACAACTGACCGTTGGGGATGTAGAGCCTGTAGATGTTGATTTCTCTGCTCAGCATATGTTTTACAGCCGTCCAAAGGGTACTTACAAAGGTGCTGACACTAAGAAGCTAATGCTTGACTTTTATTTGCTAAATACGTCACTCTCAAAGGATGGCAATAAGGTAAAAGCTACGATCAACGGTAAAGAATTTATGATAGACGAATGGGCTCCATTTTACATAGAAAACGCCCCTATCGGTGAGCTTACCGTTTCTTTGGAATTGGTCGATAAAGATGGCAACTACATAGAAGGACCGTTCAATAAAGTGACAAGAAAAGTTACTCTTGCGGAGTAATCGATTCACGATTTAATTCATTAAAGGGACTTCCCAGCACTTGGGGAGTCCTTTTTTATTATTCAGGAATCTACTTTTTTGCAATTACGCCCGCTATGAATTTACCAGAATAAACCTATTTAATACCTGAGATTTAGAAAAATGGAATCTTCTCATGATTAACTACGTAATATTAACGGCATTATTTACTTTTGTGGCCTAATCTTATAAATCTTCCTTAAATACCGAATAGAAAATTTTATGAGCAGATATATTGAATACTTACAAGAGATTGAAGAAAGAAAAAATCAGGACCTTCACCCGAAACCTATCGATGATGCCGCACTATTAAGCGAAGTAATCGAACAGATCAAGGATAATGAAAATCAATACAGGGAAGATTCACTCAATTTTTTCATTTACAATGTATTGCCGGGAACTACCAGTGCAGCTGGTGTAAAAGCGAAGTTTTTAAAGGAGATTATACTCGGTCAAGCAGTTGTAAAAGAAATTTCGTCCGCTTTTGCTCTTGAGCAATTGTCACATATGAAAGGTGGGCCGTCTATCGAAGTATTACTGGATTTGGCACTGGGAGATGAGGAAAGCATTGCCAAAGAAGCTGCTACAGTGCTTAAAACGCAAGTGTTTTTATACGAAGCTGATACCGAAAGGCTTGAAAATGCTTACAAGGCGGGTAACCCTCTTGCAAAAGAGATCATTGAAAGCTATGCCCAGGCAGAGTTTTTCACTAAACTTCCTGAGGTAGAAGAAGAAATAAAAGTTGTAACCTTCATTGCGGGTGTTGGAGATATTTCCACTGACTTACTTTCGCCAGGTAGCGATGCGCATTCCAGATCAGACAGAGAATTGCACGGAAAGTGCATTTTCGAACACAATCAGGAACAGCAACAGGCTTTGTTGGATTTACAAAAGCAACATCCTGATAAAAGAGTGATGTTGATTGCGGAAAAAGGAACTATGGGAGTTGGCTCTTCCAGAATGTCTGGTGTTAATAATGTAGCTCTTTGGACAGGAAAGCAGGCAAGTCCATATGTGCCATTCATCAATATTGCACCTATCATAGCCGGAACCAACGGCATTTCACCGATTTTTTTGACAACAGTCGGGGTTACCGGTGGTATCGGAATTGATCTTAAAAACTGGGTAAAAAAGACTGACGCTGAAGGCAACACTGTTGTCGATGCTGACGGTGAGCCAATACTGGAAGAAGTATATTCTGTTGAGACCGGAACTGTCCTGACGGTAAATACAAAAACTAAAAAACTTTACAATGGAGATAAGGAGCTAATTGACATATCTTCCTCGCTTACGCCACAAAAGCTTGAGTTCATTAAAGCTGGAGGTTCCTACGCCGTAGTATTTGGTAAAAAACTACAAACTTTTGCTGCCAAAACACTGGGAATCGAAATTCCTCCTGTATACGCAACGTCGAAAGAAATTTCAATTGAAGGTCAGGGGCTTACTGCTGTTGAGAAAATCTTCAATAAAAATGCTGTTGGTACTTCAGGTGCCACCCTGCATGCCGGATCGTATGTACGCGCAGAAGTGAACATTGTGGGTTCTCAGGATACTACAGGTCTGATGACCTCACAGGAACTGGAGATGATGGCAGCCACTACGATTTCACCGATAGTGGATGGTGCTTATCAGTCCGGATGCCACACAGCATCCGTATGGGATGACAAGTCGAAAGCCAATATTCCCAGACTGATGAGATTTATGAATGATTTCGGTCTGATTACTGCCCGTGATCCAAAGGGTGGATATCATGCAATGACAGATGTGATCCACAAAGTATTAAATGACATTACTGTTGATGACTGGGCTATTATCATTGGTGGTGATTCTCATACGAGGATGTCTAAAGGTGTTGCATTTGGTGCAGACTCAGGAACGGTAGCACTTGCCTTGGCAACAGGAGAAGCCTCTATGCCAATTCCGGAATCTGTAAAAGTTACCTTCAAAGGAGAAATGAAGGATTTCATGGACTTTAGAGATATCGTTCACGCTACTCAGCAACAGATGTTGCAGCAATTTGACGGAGAAAACGTATTCCAGGGCAGAGTGATAGAGGTTCACCTGGGTACGCTTACTGCTGATCAGGCCTTTACCTTCACCGACTGGACAGCAGAAATGAAAGCGAAAGCGTCTATCTGTATCTCTGAAGATGAGACTCTGATCGAATCACTGGAAATTGCCAAGAGCAGAATCCAGATCATGATCGAAAAAGGAATGGATAATGAGCAGCAGGTATTGCAAGGACTAATCGATATCGCTAATAAAAGAATCAATGAAATCCAATCAGGAGAAAAGCCTGTTTTGACTCCAGATGAAGACGCGAAGTACTACGCTGAAGTAGTAATTGACCTGGATGTTGTTGGTGAACCAATGATTGCCGATCCTGATGTATACAATGATGATGTTTCCAAAAGGTATACTCACGATACGATTCGCCCGTTGTCTTACTACGGCGGTGAGAAAAAAGTGGATTTAGGATTTGTGGGTTCATGCATGGTACATAAAGGTGACATGAAAATATTAGCTCAGATGCTGAAAAACATTGAAGAGCAAAGAGGGGAAGTGGATTTCAAAGCACCATTGGTTGTAGCTCCTCCTACTTATAACATTGTTGATGAATTAAAAGAAGAGGGAGACTGGGAAGTACTGAGAAAATACTCTGGTTTTGAGTTTGATGACAGTGCCCCAAAAGGACTGGCAAGAACGAAGTATGAAAACATGCTATACCTCGAGCGTCCGGGTTGTAACCTTTGTATGGGTAATCAGGAAAAAGCCGAACCTGGTGACACAGTAATGGCAACATCCACCAGATTGTTTCAGGGACGGGTCGTAAAAGACTCGAGCGAGAAAAAAGGTGAATCACTGCTTTCATCAACTCCGGTAGTGGTGCTTTCTACAATTCTTGGAAGAACTCCTACAATGAAGGAATATGAAGCTGCAGTAAAAGGAATAAAATTGACCAAGTTTGCTCCTTCAATGAAGAAACTTACTTCAGGACTCAGATCATTGAATTAATTTCGGTTTGAGTGACTGAACTCGAACTAACAGGTAATTACAGATTCAATAACTGTAGTTACCTGTTTTTTTATATCCAATAAATAATATAGAAGTAGAAACGGACAATCGTTATCCTACAAGTAATAAGACGACTCAAACAACAGCTCCAAAATCAAAGCAGGTGAAAAACTAAACCATGGAAGGCCTCAATACCAATACAAATCCCTGACACTCCCCTTTTTGGTTTAACAGCATTTTAGCAGATTGATTCACTTTCTTGATGATCCCCCCTTTTGTCATCAGATTAAATTCATATTGAGACTGGATTTCCCTTTTCTTGATTTGCCTGTTATAGAATTCTACAAATTCCTGCAAACTGTTCTCATCCACCAACTTCAAGGCGTTTTTTTTGTGCAACTCAAGTGCTGTATAACCTGTCAGCTGAAATACCTGCTCATTGATAAACTGTAGGTTCCAGTTTTTATCAACTTTATAGATCACATCACTTACCTCTTCCAGTAATTTCATGTAACGTGATTTTTTACTGTCTAGCGTTGCAGACAATCTGTAGCGTTTTATCGCAGATCGTAAGGTTTTATCAAGAATGTAAACAAAGTCCGGTTCAAATGACTTAAGTACAAAATCATAAATCTCATCATGTTTCATGAGCCTTGCGACCAGACTTACATCTTCTGTAGTAGTAATGATGATGATAGGAACATTGATATTATAATCAATCAGATCACTACCCAGCCCATCCTCCAGATTATAATCGGAAACAATAGCATGTACATAGTTTCCTGCCAAATAGTTAACCGCGGCTTTAATAGACTTTTTAAATACTGGGTTATAGTAGTCTTTAAACTTTCGAAAGATTTTTTTCAGAAAAACTGTCTGAACTTCGTCATCTTCAATTACGAGGATGTCCAGTAATTTTTCACGTTTTTTGATCTTTCCATGATCATATTCGCTGGTTTTCTGAGTCATTGGAGGAGTGTATTATTTGCAACAAAAAGTGTATTCATTGCAATATAAAGACTCTCTAATAATGACGCATACCTCTTTAGACAAACCCAGCAATATGTTCGATTACCGCAGTGGCAGGTACTACTAAATAATTCCTATTCCACGAAATCTACATTGATATTTTCGGCGCGGTAAACATTCCTGACAATACCGCCTTCACTGGTTCCCTGGGTCACAGTTTTGATGATAGACCTGTCCATAAACAAGGTAGATTGACCATCAGGCAGATTATCGAGTTGCGTAGTGCCTAGTACCAAACCGCTAGCACCTTCATTGGTCTGTAAAAATGCAGCATCCTGTCCCCAGGTCCACGATCCTATAAATAAGCCAACCACCTCATCTTCACTCAGTGAGGTCCCCTCCCATTCCAAATTAAAAGCATTGCTTTTTGAAATAGTTTCAAGCCCGGACGGAAAAGAAATTGTCGTTCCGGTGGATACCGAATTGGTAAAAGTAGCTCCATCAACATTTGTATATCTAAACTCACCGGAATTTAACCTGCCGGCAAATTCTTTGTAATGTCCCAGAAATACAGGATTATAAGGTAATTCATCACCATTAAACGACACTGATGCCGGATCATTTAATTCCAATAATGTACCTGTAGGACCACCAAAACGAAATCTTGCTATCACCCAGGTCTTGTCAGTATTTGAATTGTAGAAAACCTCGTAAACGCTGTAAATTCTATCCTGATTTACATCCGCAGAATCTTCCACATCACAGGAAGATAAAAATACTATCCCTGCAAGTATGACTATCATCAATAGTCTATATAGTCCGAAAATATTCATCATGTTATACTTTAACTTGAAAAAATCTAATTTACTATTAATATATAGACTTCACAAATTATTGAAAAGTTGGATTTCGGTCAACAGATTTTTTTGAATCCGTGAAAAAATTATTAACTCATCTTCTAAATAATCTCAAAAGCGAAACCATTTTCAGCAAACTCTTTGTTATTTTTGATCTATCAAATATCCAGTTCAAATCCGGATTGGAATTTCAAAAAACTTAGATAAAGACCCCCGAATGTATTTAATTTTTGATACTGAAACCACAGGATTACCTAAAAACTATTCTGCTCCAATATCGGATGTGGACAACTGGCCCAGGCTGGTACAGCTTGCCTGGCAACTGCACGGTCCAAATGGAGAATTAATCAGTAACAAAAACTACATTGTAAAGCCCGTTGGATTTACGATACCCTTCAACTCTCAGAAAATTCACGGAATCAGTACCAAGCGGGCTATGGAGGAAGGACACAACCTTGAAGAAGTCCTGGAAATTTTTAAAGAGGACCTTGCCAAAACGCAGGTAACTATCGGTCACAATGTAGAATTTGACAATAAGATTGTTGGTTGTGAGTTTTTCAGGACAAAAATTGAAAATAACCTTCAGGAAATCGAAGACATCGATACATCCGAAGTGTCAATTGAGTATTGCCAGTTAAAAGGAGGCGTTGGTGGCAGACTAAAAAAACCAAAACTGATTGAGCTTTACACCAAACTGTTTGGTGTTCCTTTCGATGATGCGCACGATGCAGCTTACGACGTGGATGCAACCTCGAAGGCATTTTTTGGTCTGATTAGTGAAGGAGTTGTTAAACCGATCGATGATACGCCTGCATCAGCTATCAAATATGAAGCTCCCAAACTGGACGAAGCAAACTTTGCTAAGACAGATACAAAATCAGGTAGCAGTGGTGTAGACCAAAAGGTAGACGTTGATAAAATAGATTCACCGTTTTATCATCTGCATTTACATTCGCAGTTTTCTATTTTACAGGCAACTCCAAACATCAAAGCAATTGTTGCGAAAGCAAAAGCCGAAAATATGTCTGCTGTTGCTTTGACAGATTTGGGAAATATGTTTGGCGCTTTTCACTTTGTGAGAGAAGCACTTAAAAACGACATTAAACCAATCGTAGGTTGTGAATTCTTTCTTTCTGAAGAAAGACTTACGCATAAATTTACGAAAGACAACCCTGACAGAAGGCACAACCAGGTGCTAATAGCCAAAAACAAAGCAGGCTATCACAACCTGGCTAAACTAAGCTCTCTGGGATATGAAGAAGGACTCTACGGACTTTATCCCAGAATTGACAAGGAACTCATTACACAGTACAAAGAAGGGCTGATCGCTCTTACGGGAGGCCTGGCATCAGAAATTCCCAACCTGATCCTTAACATTGGTGAAACACAGGCAGAAGAGGCTTTTAAATGGTGGCATGAGACATTTGGCGATGATTTTTATGTAGAATTGAACAGGCACGGACTAGACGAAGAAGACCATGCAAATGAAGTGCTGATAGAGTTTGCCAGAAAGTACAATGTAAAGGTAATTGCAGCAAACGAGGTTTATTACCTGACTGAAGAAGATGCAGAAGCACATGATGTATTGCTTTGTGTTAAAGAGGGAGAAATGAAATCTACTCCTATTGGCAGAGGACGTGGGTTCAGATATGGTTTCACCAACAACAACTACTATTTCAAATCCGAAAAGGAGATGAAACAGCTTTTTGCAGATATTCCGGAAGCAATCTACAATCTGGAGGAACTGGTCTCTAAAATCGATGAATATGAGTTGGAAAGGGATGTTTTACTGCCCGCCTTTGATATTCCCGAAGAGTTTACTGATGCAAAGGACTTAGAAGATGGAGGCAAAAGAGGTGAAAATAACTATCTCAGACACCTGACCTACGAAGGAGCGAAACAAAGGTATGATAAGATAACTGAGGAAATCAGAGAACGACTGGATTTTGAATTGGCAACCATTGCCAATACCGGCTATCCGGGTTATTTCCTGATCGTGCAGGATTTTACATCTGAAGCAAGAAATATGGGTGTTGCCGTGGGGCCTGGCAGGGGGTCAGCGGCGGGATCTGCTGTTGCCTATTGTATAGGTATTACGAATGTGGATCCAATTGCTTATGACCTGCTTTTTGAGCGTTTTTTGAATCCTGACAGGGTATCACTTCCCGATATTGATATTGACTTTGACGATGAAGGTCGTGAAAAAGTAATCAACTATGTGATTGATAAATATGGTAAAAACCAGGTAGCGCAGATCATTACTTATGGTACAATGGCGGCTAAATCTTCGATAAGAGATGCCGGAAGAGTCATGGAGCTGAGCCTGCCGGAAACTGACATCATCGCCAAACTGATTCCTGAACGTCCGGGAACCTCGCTTACCAAAGCATTTAAGGAAGTGGAAGAGCTGGAATCACTTCGAAGAGGTACCGATCTCAAAGCAAAAGTAATCAAGCAGGCGACAGTTCTCGAAGGATCTGTGAGAAACACCGGAGTTCACGCCTGTGGGGTTATTATCACCCCTGATGACATCACTAAATTCATCCCTGTTTCGACGGCCAAGGATTCGGATATGTTTGTCACCCAGTTTGACAACAGCGTGGTAGAAGATGCAGGTATGCTGAAAATGGATTTCCTGGGTCTGAAAACACTGTCGATCATCAAAACTGCCATTGCTCATGTTAAAGAAAGGCATGGCGTTGATATAGACCCGGACGAAATTCCTCTGGACGATCAAAAAACTTATGAATTATACCAAAGGGGAGAAACCAACGGAACATTTCAGTTTGAGTCGCCAGGGATGCAAAAGCACCTGCGTGCATTAAAACCTGATAGGTTTGAGGATTTGATCGCCATGAATGCCCTGTACAGACCAGGCCCGATGGAATATATTCCTAACTTCATCAAAAGGAAGCACGGTGAAGAAGAGATTGTCTACGACCTTGATGACATGGCAGGTAATCTGGCAGAAACTTACGGGATTACTGTCTATCAGGAGCAGGTAATGCTTCTTTCGCAGAAGCTGGCAGGATTTACCAAAGGTGAGGCGGATGTCCTCAGGAAAGCGATGGGTAAGAAAATATTTGCCCTGCTGGAAAAACTCAAGCCTAAATTTATCGAAGGTGGAAAAGAAAGAGGGCACGATCCGAAAACGCTAGAAAAAGTATGGAAAGACTGGGAAGCATTTGCCGCATATGCCTTTAATAAATCTCACTCTACCTGTTATTCTGTAGTAGCTTATCACACTGCCTATCTAAAGGCCAACTATCCGGCGGAGTATATGGCAGCCGTACTGACTCACAACCAAAGTAACATCGAAAAAGTATCGTTCTTCATGGAAGAGTGCAGAAGCCGCGATATCCCTGTACTGGGGCCGCACGTCAACCAATCCGGGGTGAATTTCAAAGTAAATGACAAAGGAGAAATTCGTTTCGGGCTGGGCGCTATCAAGGGTACTGGCGATGCTGCAGTACATGCAATTATCGACGAAAGAGACGAAAACGGCCCTTTCAAAGACTTTTTTGATTTCTCACAAAGAGTCAACCTGAGAACAGTGAACAAGAAAACTTTCGAAAGCCTTGCGATGTCTGGTGCATTTGATTGTTTTGAGACCTACCACAGAAGGCAATACTTACACAAAGACGAATCAGATTCTACATTAATTGAAAAAGCAATCAAATATGCGAATAAGATGCATGCGGAAACTGCCAGTGCACAATCTTCTCTTTTTGGCGGGGAATCAGGTGTTGCCACTCCGGTCCCTACGGTTAAACAAATGGAACCATTCGGTGAGATTGAGAAGCTAAATATTGAAAAGGAAGTTGTAGGCTTATACATTACAGGTCATCCACTCGATCAGTTTAAGTTTGAAATTGATAATTTTACCAATGCCAAATTATCTGACCTGAACGATTTAAATCACTTGTCAAGGCTACCGGTCATTAAAGTAGGTGGAATTGTTTCAGGTGTACAGCATCGTACCACTAAAAAGGGTAATCCATTTGGGGTAATCACCCTGGAAGATTATAACGATTCTCAAACCATGTATCTTTTCTCACAGGACTATATCAAGTTCAAGGAGTATTTTGTGCAAGGTTGGTTTTTATACATACAAGGATCAGTCAAACCCCGTTGGAAATCTGATGAACTGGAATTTAAAATCAATGACATTACGCCCTTGTCAGATATCAGAGATAAATATACGAAGGGAATAGAGCTACAAATGATGCTTGAACAAGTAAATGAATTTGCCATTGATGAGCTAAAATCAATTACGACCGATTTCCCGGGAAATTGTAATTTGAAATTGAATATCGCCACGATACATAAAGAAAGGGTACTTAATCTTTCCATGCTTGCCAGAAGAACCAAAGTGGAGCCAAGTGATGAACTGCTCAATAAGCTGGAGGAAATAGAAGGTTTACAGTATAAGATCATTACCTGACAGAATTCTTTTGCTATTAAATAACTATATTTGATTTATTAGCATTTGAAAATCTGGTTTATTGATCACCACCTCTAAACACGAAAATTCGCAGAAGGATCAGGCGAGAATTGTAGCCATCAATGTTTTCGGAATTGGAATATCAGCTATGCTTACTTTATATGCGCTGTATTTTCTGTTCATTGGAAATATTGAACTTGCTTATGTGCTGGCTTTTATCATCTTGATTTGTTTGCTCCCTCCCCTCTTAAACTACCTGAAATATCACAAGGCAGCCAGATTCCTGTATAATTTCAATGCTGCCCCATTTATTTACTACCATGTATACCTGATTGGCCCGGGGATGGGAATCGAGCTTTTCATGATTCTCACATTTTCCTATCCCTTTATATTTTTAAAGCGGTCAGAGAGTAAATGGATGATCTTTTTCTTTATTTACAATACGATTTTTCTCTTTCTTACAGGATTTGTACCCCTATCCATTATTGAAGCCATCAACCTTAGTGAAGTAACCACTACTGTGGTAAAAGTGTCTATCTATGTTTTTTGCTGCCTGCATGCGGGCATATTTTACTATCTCTACTATAAGTCGATTGATACCACTGAAAAGGAATTAATTAACTCTAAAAATGCTGCTGAAAAGGCATCTATCGTCAAACAAGAGTTCTTAGCATCTATGAGTCATGAAATCAGAACTCCTCTGAATGTGGTGGTCTCGATAGCTGATATGCTTTCCGGTAAGGACGCTAAACCAGAAAAAGAGCTGATCAATTCCCTGAAATTTTCTTCAGATCATTTGATGAAAGTAATCAATGAAATTTTAGATTTCAGTAAGCTGGAAGCAGGTAAAATAGAATTGGATAAGAATCCAGTAAACCTGAGAGACTGTATCCAAAACCTATTTAGCGCCTATAAAATAAGTGCAAATGAAAAAAAGCTTTCGCTCAACATTGAGATTGATCAAAGTATAGAATCGGTTTTTATGCTTGATGAGCTTAGGCTCAATCAAATTCTGGGAAACCTGCTAAACAATGCGTTAAAATTTACCCACGAAGGAAGTGTATCACTCAAGGTCGAGTTAATTAAAGAATCTGCTGACGATCAACTCATCAAACTTTCCATATCAGACACAGGTATTGGTATTCCAAAAGAAAAGCTATCTTCTATCTTCTCCAGCTTCACTCAGCTATCTGCTAATATCACCAAAAAATACGGAGGATCCGGGTTAGGGTTGAATATTGTTGTAGGGCTACTGAAATTATTCAATTCCGAGTTATTGGTAGAATCTGAAGTTGGTAAGGGTTCCGTATTCTCATTTGAATTACTGTTGGAAAAATCTGGTATTGATCAGACCGAAGAAAGTATTGAAGCGCCTCTAAAACCACTAAAAATCTTAGTGGTGGAAGATTATCAACTGAACGCTTTTATCATTCAAAAAATGTTGGAAAACTGGGGAATGCATATCGATATAGTGGAATCGGGAAAGGAGGCCATTGCACGAATTCAGCAAAAAACATTTGATATCATCCTAATGGATATTCACATGCCTGAAATGGATGGTATAGAAACAACAGAGCAAATTAAAGTGATGGAGAAGTTCAACCACATTCCGATCTATGCTTTAACCGCAGACATCACCGCCGGTCAGCAAAAAAATGTAAAGTCCTTATTTGACGGCTTTTTACGAAAACCATTGGAAAAAGATAAGTTGAAGGAGGTTTTAGCACTTTGTGGAGAGTCTGTATAAAATCGAGGTTTGTCCTATCCGATACAAAATCGCTAATGAAAATTGATGCTTTGAAACAAATTACGCTAATTTTGTGTATCTATGAATAACTATTACAAAGCATTATAACAATTATAGACAAAATGGGAAAAGCAATAGAAATAACAGATAGCAATTTTGATGAGATCATCAGTAGCGACAAGCCAGTATTAGTTGATTTCTGGGCTGAATGGTGTGGACCATGTAGAATGGTAGGACCTATCGTAGAAGAAATCGCTGGAGAATACGATGGTAAAGCAGTAGTTGGAAAAGTAGACGTAGATACAAACCCTGAAATTTCAGCGAAGTTTGGCATTAGAAGTATCCCGACGCTTTTGATTTTCAAAGGTGGCGAGATTGTTGACAAGCAAATTGGAGCGGTACCAAAGCATGCATTAACGGCGAAGTTGGATGTTCAGGTAGCCTAATTAAATATAGAAATAATCAAATAATGATACCTCTGTTACTTAGCAGAGGTATTTTTGTTTGGTTGAAATGAACACATTCCCGCAAATAATCGTTATTTAGATAGAATAACGATTAATACATTTCGTTAAGTATAAAAAGCTGCTGTCGGCTCTCATAACCAGAGATTTTTATTATTTTTACTAAAGAAGTATAGGGTTTAACCAATTACAAACTGTAACACTATTATGAAAAACTTAGCATTTGCCACGATATTTAGTTGTTTAGTAATCCTTTTTGGATGCGGTCAGGATAGTGAAAACACTGAATCTATCACCTACGAATTACCTTCCGGTCCCAATAGTGAAATTAGCGGTTCTATGGTCGTTTCTAAAAATGATGATGGTTCGGCTACCTTTTTCATTAAACTGACAGGAACTATTCAAGGATTTGAATACCCAACACACTTGCATTACGGTGATTTAAGTGTTGCAGATGCGAAAGTAGCTGCATTGTTAACTCCTACATCAGGAGACACGGGCATCAGCGAGACTGTAGTGTCCTTGTTATCCGACGATACTGCCATTTCTTATGATGATATCCTCAGCGGTCAATACTCTGTGAAAATTCACTTAGGTGATAACACAGAAGATAAGCAAGTGATTATTGCAGCAAGCAATGTAGGCGCTGCATTTGACGAATTTGGCACCAAGCCTGTTGCGGTCTGCGGTTCTAACTAATTACCAATCCGATAATTCCGTTTTTTATTTTTTCAACAAGTAAGATTAAGCTTATATATCCTATTGTTGGATTAAGTATTATTGTATAAAAAGTAAGGTTGAGTCTCTTTTAGGGGCATTATTGTTGAAGTGAGATTCAATCATTCGATACCTGCTAAAAATAGAAATTCATAATTTTTTCATTTACGTTTTTTCTCCCGTATAAGAGTATATACTGCCATTACCATATCAATTTTTCGAATTAAAATGCCGCCAAAGACTCTATAATAACTACACTGAAAAGGAACCAAAAACATCAAAATCTCGGTTTATTTAGTATCTCAGTAAAAATGTTGTATTACCTTCATATTGAGAACATTTTTTAATCTATCTTTCAGTTTGATGTAAATAAAGAGTTTGAAGAAAAGATTAACCAGTTGATAGTGAGATACAGATCGATATTTTGTTGGATTATTCTGTCTCTTCTTTTCATTCAGACGGCCGATGCACAAAGAAAAGCACTGAAATCTTCAGTGGATTCTTCTCGCTACGTGAGAATTACAGACATTCATCTTTTAGGCAATAAGAGAACAAAACCACAAATCATTTACAGGGAACTGAATTTCGCCGTTGGCGACACCATCAGGATCAACAGGCTCAGAAAAATTGCCAACCGGGACGAGCAAAAACTATTCAACCTCGGCTTATTTAATTCTGCGGAAATAGAAATTTTAGAAAACGATGATGATCTGGTTGATATCGTTGTACAGCTCAATGAAAGGTGGTATTTCTTTGTCGTTCCTATTTTCAAACTGGTGGATAGAAACTTTAATGACTGGTGGGTAAACCGAAACAGAGATTTGAGTAGGGTAAACTATGGTGTCAAAGCGTTTCACTACAATATGCGTGGCAGAAACGAAAAATTGCGACTCACGGCCAGGTTTGGTTTCACAAGAAATATTTCTCTCAATTATGTAGCACCGTTCATTGACAGACGGCAGAAATCTGGCCTCACGTTTGACTTAGCTTATCAGGAAAGAAAAAACATCGCTTTTAATACGATCGATCACATACCCAGATTCGAAGAGTCTGATCAAATTCTATCAAGAATATTCAGTCCGAGTGTTACTTACACTTACAGAAACGGCTTTTTCAACAGACATGGTTTTACTGTTGACTACACCCGAAGGCAATTAGCTGACAGTGTACATATATTCAATCCTGAATATTCGAGGACTGGAGAAAATTCTCAACAATTTTTCAGGCTATCGTATTCATTTATCCGGGATGTCAGAGATTTCAGAAACTATCCATTAAGCGGATTTTTGCTGGGAGGCAGGCTTGATCGATTGGGATTGAGAAGAAACGGAGATGCCAGTCAGTGGCGTGCAAGTGTCTTATTGAGCAAATATTTTGACTTTAAAAAAGGCTTCTACTTTGCCACTACCTTCAGTGGTTTGTGGAGTACCGCTAATGATCAGGCTTACACCTTTTACAATGCAGTGGGATTTGGTCGAACACTAGTGAGAGGTTATGAATTAGACTTGATAGAAACACCTGTTTATGCATTGCAAAAAAACTCACTGAGAAAATTATTATTTCAGGGAGAAAAGGATCTGAAACGCTGGATTCCTCTGGAGCAATTTCAGAAGCTACCTTATGCCTTTTATGCCAAAATATTCTTTGATCATGGGTTTGCTCAGAGATATCCCAATTACGATGGTAGCAACAGACTAACTAATAAGTACTTATACGGCATTGGAGCAGGTTTGGACATTGTGTCTGCCTACGATTTTGTATTGAGACTTGAGTATTCGCGAAATGCTGAAAACACGAATAATTTCTTCATTAATTTCAAGGCTGCTTTGTAATTGATCAATCAACTACCATACTCCTGAAAAACTTTCTTTTTTCCCTTCTTACTATATTGAAACCAGGTACCAACTTCTTTGCCATTGTCATAATTCCCTTCAAAGCGTAGTTTCCCCTTTTCGTAAAACTGCCAAAAACCGTCTTCAACACCATTTTTATAGCTCCCCGTTTGAGACAACTGGCTTTGTTCATCCCAAATAATCCATTCACCATTTGGTAATCCATTGGCGTACCGTCCCTTTCGTTTTAATTGTCCCGAACCTTTATGATAAAAAAACCACGTGCCGTCATATTGTCCATCTCTGTAAATACCTTTCTTTTCGACAGAACCATCTTCATAATAGTGAAATGCGGAATCTGTCAACAAATCTTTCTGCCAAGACTCTTTAGACATCAGCTGACCTCCCGGAAAGTAATACAACACTTCTCCATGCAATTGTCCATTCTGATAGTTTTCCTCTGCGGCAAGATTCCCGTTTTCATAAAAAAACTGCCACTTCCCTATCTTCAGGTTTTCTTCTAATTTACCAATCGATTTCAGATTTCCGTTCGCATAAAACTCTTTTGTCTGTGCAGCAGCAATAACCACATTTATCAAACAAAATAAGAGTAAAATATAAAGTCTCAGGGCTTTGGCCATAATATGTTAACGAAGAATTTTTGTCAAAATTAAAATTAAATTCTACTTTGCATTATGCGAAAAATCATTTCACTTTTATTCCTATGTCTGGTGATGATATTTCATTGTAACGGGCAAAGTGGGATTTATGATTTTGGAGGAAGGTCAGCAGGGATGGGCAATAGCAGCGTAACTATTGCAGATGCTTACAGCGTATTCAACAACATTGGCGCTCTTGCCAGAGCGGATAAAACCACTGCATTTGTAGGTTACAGAAATCTTTTCGGCGTCAATGAACTCAACACACTTGCTGCAGGGTTTGTAAAACCATTGAAACCTGGCACGCTTGGGGTAAGCTTTTATAGATTTGGTGGAGACTTATTCAACGAACAAAAGGCCTCTCTGGGGTTTAGCAACAAGTTTGGTCTCGTGAGTTTGGGTGTAAATATCTCATACCTTCAGCAATCGATCGAAACGCTGGGAAAATCATCCGCTTTTGTGATTGAATTCGGGGGATTGGCGGATATCAGTAAAAATTTGAAAGTTGGTGCCTACGTTTTCAACATAAACCAGGCCTCAATCTCCACAGGTACTGACGAAGAGTTACCACTGACTATGAAACTCGGGGTTTCCTATTTACCAATCGACGATCTGACGATCAATGCGGAAGTACTAAAACAAATAGATCTTGAAGAAAGAGTAAGGATAGGTGTTGGTTACGACCTCATCAAAAATTTCACAATCAGAACAGGAATCGAGACCAATCCGGTGAAAGGTTCGTTTGGACTCGGATTCAATCCTGGTAGATTTCTGATAGATTATGCATTTAGCAATCACAGCGTGATCGGCGATATTCATGACATTTCCATAGGCATTACCTTATGAACATCAGGGTAGCATTTTTAGCGATTCTAATATTTACATGCCTTTCAAACCTAAAGGCGCAGCAGGTAACAAGACCGGAAATCGATCTTGAAGAATTTGCAGAAAGGCTTTTTCAGGTTCAGAATGATGATGTAATTTATGAGGATCTATATGAGTCTTTGCTACTTTTTTATTCAAACCCAATCAATCTGAATAATACGAGTCGTGAGGAGTTAGCTTCGTTATTTATTCTGTCGCCGTCCCAATTATCTGCTTTTTTTGAACATATTGAAAGTACGGGTAAGTTATTATCTATATATGAATTGCAGGCAATAGAGGGATTTGATAACGCGACGATCAATTCAATGCTACCATTTGTGACACTCATCGAAAATCAGAATGACAACCTGCCATTGATTAAGAAGATCATTAACGAGGAAAACAAATATTTTATCCTTAGGCATTTCAACGTACTGGAAGATCAGCGCGGTTATGATCCTGAGAATAACAATCGTTACAATGGTGGTTCCAACAGGCTCTATGGCAGATTTAAAGCAAGCCACACCCGGGATTTCAGTGTAGGTTTTACTTTTGAAAAAGATCCGGGCGAACCATTCGGATTTAACAAGGTAGATCAGACCCGTGGCTTTGACTTTTATTCCTATCATTTTCAGGTTTACAACAGAGGAAAAATCAAAACACTGGCATTGGGAGATTATCAATTACAGTTTGGACAGGGTCTTGTATTTGGTGCAGGTTTCAATCCTGGTAAAGGCGCCGAAACGGTTGCTACCATCAAAAGAAGCAGCCTGGGAGTGAGGCCTTATTCGTCAGTGTTGGAATCAGGTTTTTTCAGAGGCGGGGCAGTTACTTTGAAGCAAAACAATTTTGAGCTCACCACCTTTTACAGCAGACTTAATCAGGACGGTAATGCGCAAAATGACACCACCTTTACAGATTTCGATGAATTTGTTTCCTCGATACAAGCAACTGGTTTTCATCGGACTGACAATGAGTTATCGAATAAAAACAGGATTCTGGAACAAGATTTTGGCGGCAACCTAACCTACAGGGATGGAAGTCTTGAAGTAGGTGCCAATTTCCTGTACACCCAATTTAGTCTTCCTATCTTCAGGAGACCCAACAACTACAATCAATTTGAATTCAGAGGAGATAAAAACTACATAGGCAGTGTTTATGCGAATTATATCTGGCAGAATTTCATACTCTTTTCAGAGGTAGCTCAGAGCAAATCAGGAGGTATTGGCGCTATAGGAGGTTTCGCCGCAAGTCTTACGAAATTCATAGATTTCAGTATGGTTTTAAGGAATTACGACCGGAATTTTCATTCTTTGTATGGCAATGCATTTGGTGAAAGTACCAGAAATATTAATGAACAGGGCGTGTACTGGGGAATTAAAATTAAACCATCCAGACGATATTTCTTCACCGCCTATTACGATAAGTTTTCATTTCCATGGCTCAGGTTCAGGACGGAAGCTCCTTCTGATGGATATGAGTACCTGATAAGAGCCAATTATGCTCCCAGCAGAAATGTGTTGATTTTTGCTCAATGGAGGCAGGAAGCCGACCAACTCACAATCAACGAACTTGGAGGCAATCTCAACAGGCTGGTTGACACCCGGAAAAACAATTATATCGTAAATTTCGATTACCAGGTTAACCGAAGGCTGTCTTTGCGTTCAAGAGTTCAGTGGAGTGACTACCTCGAAGGAGGTCAATCCACCAATGGAATAGCGGTGATGCAGGACATCAACTTGAAATTCAGGAAGTTTAGATTCTCAGGAAGGATGGCCCTATTTGATACTGACGACTTTGAAAATCGTCAATACGTGTATGAAAGAAACGTATTATATGCCTTTTCAATTCCGGCTTATAATGGGGTAGGCATCAGAAACTACCTGCTGGTGCAATACAATCCTACCAGAAAAATCAACCTGTGGGCACGATATGCACGATTCAAATTTCAGGATCGCGAAGTTGTGGGCACGGGTAATGAACAAAGTGTAGGCAACACCAGATCCGAGATAGTGCTACAGATGAGAGTAAGACTTTAACACTAACTGTGCTCCGGAAAAGCTATTGTAAGATTAATTCCTGATGAAGCAAGATTACTGAACCATTCGTCATAAGAATTCATTTTTAATCAAAGAATGAATAGTTAATAGCTCATTTGTCGTTTAATTTGCTTTGAAATTATAGAACTGGTAAATAATAGCATTAATGCATTTTCGTTAATCATTCGTATGCCTCAAAAAGTTTTTGTTTTATTCATAATCCTACAATTATCAGCACTGTTTGCTTTTGCTCAGGAAGTAAAATTGAAATTTCCGCTCAAGGAAGGCGAAAACTTTGGCATTAACCCAATGGATAGTCAGTTTAAACATGCAGTTCTGCCTGTTTTTTCTAATGATGAGAGACATTTGTTAGTGATGGCTTCTACGAGTGGTACATTAAAATCTGCTTATCTTAGGAAAGGAAACCTGTCAACTGTTAGAACAGTGGAGTCATCAATTCCTGAGGTCAGAGCGCTCAATCAGCTGATAGGAGGATTTCAATTTGATAGTTTAAAGTATATCGCAATCTTCAATAATAAAAAAGAAGATAGTTTTTCAGCATTTGAAATTGACCTGACCAACGACACCATAACTTCCACGGATTTCTCGTTAAGACTCGACGGTGAGCGATTTCTTCATAGTTTTGCGACATCCGATAAGTACTACATTATGACGGTAGTAGCTCGGTCTTCTACCATTAAAATCTACAAAGTTTTCAAATCTCAAAGAGGAACAATAAGTCTATCGGCTTATGCCTATGACTTTTCTAAATCAGAGCAAGATAATACGCTTCCAAACCTGTACAAAGAGCTACTGGAATTCACGATTCGCGGAAACCAGAGGCTGATAAAAACGCCTGTAAACACCCCTGTTAGTTTAAATGCCGCAGGAAGTAACTTTAAATTGTACACCTCATCGGAAAAAGTCATCCTGACAATGGATCACGTGCATGGCAGAACCAGTGTCTATGAAATGTTTCTGGACAGTAATCTCAAAAGTTTTCAGCTACTTTATTATCCGCAGTATGTCACTGAAAACCCCTATTTATACACTTCAAACTCAATTTTGAAAGGAGACTCACTTATTCAAATGGCTATAGGCAAAGAAGAAATTGCCATTTTTCTTCAGGACAGAACGAGTGAAGAAATCATAAGTGAATATAATTTTTCGACAGCTTCACTTGACAGTATGGCCTTTCAACTGATTTACAGAGACGAATCTGTGGTCAAAAGAAAAGCCAAAACATTCTCAGGAATTTTCAAGGAAATATATAAAAACCAGCCAGCTGTTGTACTGAATAAAATGGATGAAGAAGAAATCAACCTTACCGTGGGAACCTCAAGACCAACAGGTAAAGTTGTTAATTATCAAACAGAAGAGTTTATTGATTTCAGGCAATCTCAAAGCAATAATCTTTCGGCTTTTAGCATGAAGATCGCCTCAGGAGAATCAGTAAACGAAGAAGTTTCTGAGCAACACAGCAGATATAAAAACCTGATTGATTACCGAAACAAAAATGAAATTGAAGAACCTCTTTTGGAATCATTGGTAGCGACGAACACCTTTTTTTACTATTGTTGGTATAGCGTTTATAGCAGTGAGCTAGTCATTAGAAAAATACCGATCAATATTGAGAGGCCTTCCTACAAGTAGAGATATCAGATCGCCGGATCAGCTAATTTTAATGACTATTTTCCCCAATACTGTTCTATTTTTCATGTCTGTCAAGGCCGTGGCAGCTTCCTCCAGTTTGTAAACTTTTGATACGGCAGGATTTAACTTTCCCTTTTCTATGAGTTTAAATAACAATCTTACATTTTTTCGATTATTCCCTGGTTCATTCCGGATAAAACTACCCCAAAAAACACCTACGATAGCGGCACTTTTCAACAAAGGCAGATTGAAAGGTATCTTGGGGATATCGCCATTGGTGAATCCCACAACCAAATGGCGACCATCTCTTGCAATAGCTCTGAATGCCGGTTCAGAGAATTTGCCTCCGACAGGATCGTAAATTACATCGACACCTTTCCCATCGGTTAACTCCTTCAATCTATTTTTCAGGTCTGATTCTGTCTCATAATTAATGACAACATCAGCCCCTTGTTCCTTACACCAATCTAGTTTTTCCTGTGAGGAAGCGGCTGCTATTACCTTAGCACCTAATGCTTTACCAATCTGTATCGCAGAAGTACCCACACCTCCGGAGGCTCCCAGCACCAACAATGTATCGCTGTATTTTAGTTGAGCTCTGTCCAGCAGTGCATGCAAACTGGTTCCAAAAGTCATCAATGTGGCAGCTCCGGTAACATCACTTACTCTGTCTGGCAAATGAAAAGTAAAGTCCGCTTCTGCCAATGCAAATTCTGCCATACCTCCCCATGTAACGCCAGCTACAACACGGTCGCCAGGAGAAAATCCTTCAACTCCCTCCCCTACTTCCTCAATAATTCCTGAAATCTCCGCACCTGGTGAAAATGGCATAGGTGGTCTGAATTGGTACAAACCCTCAATGATCAAGGTATCAGGAAAATTGACAGCACAAGCAGCAACTTTGATCAGAACCTGCCCTTTACCGGCCTGCGGCTTATCTATTTCTTTAAGCTTAAGTGTTTCAGGTGGACCCAACTCTTCGCATAGTATTGCCTTCATCGTTTGTTGTTTTGTCATAGCAGTAAAAATAGATGCTGACTACCGGAAATCAACCAAATGTGTAAATTATAATTTGGCGTAAATTATGGTCATGAATATTGCAGATGCGAACGACTGAATTCACGAAAACATTCTGAGTTTATTTGTACCTTTGAAAGACATACATTAATCTTCAATTTCACCCCTGTTGATTTGAAAAGAAAACAGATTACATACACTTTTAAAACCTTTCTGCTATTGTTTATTCTCGCAGGCTGTGGCATCAATGAAAGTGAAGTGATTGATATCAACAGTATGAAAATTACGCGTGGATTGATTAATCAAATCACCGGCGATACCGGAAGGACTTATCAATTATTCATTCGGCATAATTGGTTGCAGGACCCATCAAACGCAGCAACAGGGCAAAAGACGGACACCATCAGGAACGGAGTAGTTTTTAAAGAAATTCTGGAAGAAAAGGCAACTAGAATTTATGAACGATATAAAAATCAGCTGGCGCGCGACAATAAATACATGTTCTTAAGTAAACCCAAATTCACCAGAAATGGTGATCTGGCCTATGATTTGGTGTTATTGGAAGCCAACAATCAGTTTCAGGTATTGAAAATTATGAATGTGAACGGCTTGCAGGACGGTGTAAGTCATCAGGAGGTTTTTGATTTTCTGGTCAATTTGCACCAGTCTAATAACATTGAGGTTTTCAAACTCAACGACAATGGCCTGACCTTAAAACTAAGTAATAACCTCGACGATCGTGCATTGGATGCGATAGCTGAAATATGTCCAAGATTCGAGTATTCTCAAAAACAGCTGATGCTGATTTGGAACATTTAAAGCCGATTTAAGTCTGATTTTAGCCGATTTTTTTCTATCTTATTCTGAAACACCAATCCAAATGAATCGCGTCATCCTTATTTTTGTTTTTTCACTTGCCATTTTCACACTAAGTGCGTGTCTACCTGACAATGAAAAAGAAAACCTCTCTCTGGAAACAGATTTTGACGAAATCAGTGTGGCAGATCTTTACGCGCTAAAGGTTCCTAAATACATGAAAAGAACCACTTCTCTTAATAGTGAAGCTAGCTTTCAATGCAACAATGTACTACGAACAGCTTACTGTATCGTAATTGATGAGTCAAAAGATGAATTCATCAGTTCCTTCAGGTTATTGGATCAATACGCCGAAGATAAGAGCATATTGGATAATTATGCGGACGCTCAAATTGGCTTCCTCACGGAAGATTTAACGGTAACCTCACTATCAGAGACTGAAAAGGCCACAATCAACGGGTTGGAGACACGCATTGTGACAATGGATGCTTCCAGTAATGATATTCCTCATGAAATCACCTATTTCATCACTTTTTATGAAGGAAGTGAGCATATCTACATGATGATGAACTGGACACTCAGCACTAAAAAGACTAAACTGAGTGATACCTTTGATAAGATTGCTTCATCATTTAAGTCAAACAGGTAGTCAGACGGTTTCATCAGTCATCCTTTGACCAATTGACTTCTTGTAGATGGTAAAGAAGAAAAATGGGAGAAAACCCAGTGCAAATACGAATGCACCCAACATTAGCAATACTTCGGCACCTTGTAAATGCATAATTTTAAACAACCCTGAAAGACCTGTTATAACAGCCGCAATTCCACCCATGATAATCATCAGTCTATGAGACATCGCTTTTGAAACGGCTACTTTATATCTTTCTATCGTCAACATAGGAATGAACAAAAGTAAGAGAATCAAAAAACCAGCCATAAACAACTCGCTACCATAGGGCATTCGCAGGAGTTTTAAAGTAATACCAGCGGTCAAAATTAAAGAGCCGATGAAGCCCATCAAATACATCGTTTTTTTCATGATCAATATTCGTTTAGAGTTTAATAAAAAGAATGTTCTATTTTCAAGCTCAGCTAATCCATTTGGAGCTAAATCAGCAATGGCCAAATCCAGTATTTGCTGAAAAGTTTTTTGTTTGTCTGCATTGCTCTCGATGACACAACACAGGTGATCGACAACATCGTCCTTTAGCGATTCATTTTTCAACCCTTTAGACTTGACGTATTGATCGATGTATGCTTCCTGCTCGACGGTTAACTTCATGCAAGCTTCAATTGTGGAAAAACAATCTTATTAATAGTTGTCATAAAATCCTTCAGCTCAGAAAGACACTCATTCTTCCGTTCTTTGCCTTCAGCAGTCAGATAATAGTATTTTCTCACTCGTTTGCCGATATGCTGTTCTTCAACGGAAAGCAATCCGTCTTTTGTCAATTTTTGCAGGGCAGGATACAAAGAGCCATCTTTTAGCAGTATTTTCTCATCAGAAAGTTCTTTTACCTTTTGAAAAATCTCATAACCGTACATCTTGCCGTTCTCTGCTAAGAGGTTCAATATGATAGCTGTAAGAGTTCCTTTAAGCAATTCTTTTGAATACATAGAACAAATATACATATTTTAATAATACATCACAAATATAGGTATAGTTGTTATATACCTAGATTTGTG
>JBCBHL010000036.1:0-31109 GCA_038525605.1 Bacteroidota bacterium | reverse complement strand
CTTTGGCAATCTTTGCTAGAGATTTTTGAAATTTTGGGTCATTAACAATGCTTTCCATTTATCTGCTTTGGCTAGTTTTAGTTAGTGAAAAACAAACTTTCTTTTTTCTTGATCCAATAATTTGGATAAAGTACACGCTCAATGTTCGTAGTATTATCCTGTATGCTTTTTCCCTGTAAGTTAGCACTTAATGCATTGGCAGTAATCATCAGAACGCTTACATTAGCGCCTAAACCGGAGTGACTTCCAAAAACTTCAATGTTCCTGATATCATCCCGATAACTTTCAGCTTCAACACAATGCTTCCATGGTACCACACCGTCTGTCTTCGTATAAATACAGGTAACAGGTACTTCCGGTATCGGCTCCAGCTCTTCGATGAACTTTTTATTCTTCTCTTTCAAAGATTTCCCTCTGAAAAATTGCAAGACACCATCTACATGACTTTTCATATCCATCACTCCCCAAACTGGAGAGCCAATGGTGACAATTTGTTCTACTTGCTCCGGGTGTCTGTTGGCGATGATCTTAGCAAACATGCCGCCACCACTCCATCCGACGATACTCACTTTTTCTCCATGTGAGCTGTAAATGTCGTCCAGTTTTTCCTCCAATCTGGGCAGATAATGCGCTTTGATCATGTTAAAGCCCTGCTCCCATTTATAAGTCTTAAATCCAAGGGAAGATAAATAGCGGCGCACAAAAGAAGTGGCTTTGTCATCAGCCAGATAGGGCGGTATGAGCAAAACTGGTTTTCTGTGTCCTTTAATTCTTTTCGGGATGAAAGGGTACATAAAATAGATAGACGCCCACTCTACAAGAGATCTGCTTTCCAACACCATATTGACAAGTGTTGGTTTTGGAATTTTCTGATTAATCAAATCGATCTCAAACCTAAACTTTTCAAGTATTTCAGTCGTGAGTTTCCTGGTTTGTTCGTTCCCTCTCTCCATAAAATCTTCAGCTAGGTCATTCAACAAGGTGAAAAGGGTAAAATACTCCCTGTTTGGGCCAATTTCATCATAGGTACTGATACAATTGTCGAAAGCAGACTGTATATCATCTTCCACACCATCGGCTGCTGACAAAGCATGAATGAGGTCTTCCGAATGCGGATGACGCGAAACGATCATTCTGATTTCCTTGTCGGGAACACCGTTAAGCTTTCCCAGAAGGGTCATCAGTTTTACGAAAGCATGATGGAGGTCAAAGTTGTTTTTAGTCATATATTAGGGTATTTGGGTATTAATCCATGAAATGATATCTTCTTCAACTTCCTGTCTGTTAATTTCGTTCAACATTTCATGTCTTCCTCCTTCGTATAAATGGAATGTAAGCTCTGAATTTCCATATTTCTGAAAATTCTTCGCCACTCGGGTCACCCCTTTTCCCATTTCGCCAACCGGATCCTGATCTCCGGAGAAAATCAAAATTGGGAGGTCATCAGGAGTATTGGCAAAAGCCTCTTTTTGATTGAGAGATTTTGAATTTTTCAGGATGTCTGTAAAAACACCAATAGAAAAGTTTTCGATCCTGTATGGATCTGCCTCAAAATCATCAACTTCGGTTTCATCCCTGCTGATCCAGTCTAAATTGGTTCTGTTGGGTTTAAATTTCTTATTAAATTCATCAAAGAATATCCTGCGTAGCGTATCGTTACTTTGTGCCCTGCCTCTGATAGCTCCGACCAGTTGGGTGCTTGCCAGCCCAAAATGGCCAAGTCCGGAAATGAAATCGGCAGTACCCGACAAGATTAACGCATCAATTTCATTGCCATATTTCAGTACGTATTTTCTGCTAAGTAAAGAACCCATACTATGACCAAATAGAATCAGTGGCTTTTTAGGGTGCTCACTTCGGATCAGTTCCGATAGGACATGCATGTCTTCTACGGCATCTTCGAAATAGTTCTCGCCATCGTAAAAGCCATACAATCGCTTGATTTCAGCGGTCTTTCCATGCGCTCGGTGATCATTGGCATAGATGGTAAATCCTTCCTGACTCAGACGATTGGCGATCCTTTCGTACCTTCCAGCATGCTCTCCCACACCATGTGCAATCTGAATAACGCCTCTCCCCTTTCTGGGACCAATACCTTCCCATTTGTAATAACAAATGACTTCATCATCGTGGGTCTTATAGATATTGGTATTGTAATTTGGCATTTTAACGGGCTAAAAAGGCTTTCATTAACTTGATCAGTTTATTTTTATTGGCCACTGTTCCGGTTACTTTGAATCGCTGTTGAATCTCCAATTCTTCAAAAAGCAGCTTCTTTTTATACAAGGCAAATAGATTGGCATCTTCGATCTCTAGTACCGTCTTAGGATCCAGGTTTCTGGTCTTTTTAACAGTAGCTTTCGTAGTACTGGTATCGATTTCCCAGCATTCGCTGTGATCACCCATGTCTACAACAATGTGGAAAGTTCCTTTACATTGTTTCACGATTTCCGGGTTTTTAGGAAGGTATCTTTTCAGCGCATTGAAAAATACTGTACTCTGGCTCTTCTCTACCGGCTTCTTTTGATCGGTGCTTTTACTTTTTGCTTTCAAAAGGATTAATTCCTCTAATTCATTAGCAGTCTCTCTGATATATCTGGCAAAGACGTGCGCATCTGGCATAGTCCTAGCATCTGATGTAGCTGTGATAGTAAATCGTCCGTTATAACTAAAAGCTGCAATAATCAATCCAAAACCATCTACTACGGGTGTTAAACCAAACATATTTACTACCTTATGGCCATTCAGATACAGCAAGTCTCGTGGACCAGGTACATTCGTAATGGTGACATTAAAAGGAGGCCTGTGTAAATCTTTGATATTATACTTACTGTAAATACCTGCCGCAAGATTGGCTAATCCAAATGGAACAGCGTCGGCCATTTTTGACAAGGTTTTAGCACCCATCGTCTTATGTCTGGATTTTCCAAGCATCGTTTGCTCCTGGATATATTCCAGTCTTTCCGTGGGGTCCTCAATATGAGTAGCCAGCTGAATCATCATATTGGCGATCTTATTGTCATGAGAATCATCTCCCTGACTTCTGATAGATATCGGTACATTAGCTACAAGCGGTTGCAGAGGCAATTTTTCTCGTTCTTTCAGGTATCGTCGAATAGCTCCTGCGCAGAAAGCTAATATGAGGTCGTTGATACTCCCCCCAGCAATTTTGCGGAGACTGCTCACTCTGTCAAATTCAAGTATCGCTGTTCCCCATGTCCTTTTTGGTGAAACGTTTCCATTGAAAATAGTGATGGGCACAGGATAACGGGCTGTAGTAAATTCCTTCTGCAAACTCAGCGTCTTTGTAGTCTTTGATTTGACATAGGCCATCGCAGTCTCAGCAATGGTCTTCGGAATTTTAAATGGGTTTTTCATGAACTTCAACCCGCTCTTCGCCAATAAGCTCAATTCATCAGGTAATGGGTCTGGCTCATGTTTTTCAACTTTAGACAAATCTATCGTCCTGGTTTTACTGTCTTTATCAAACAAAATGCCCATAATGCCAACGCCGGAATTTCCGTCTATCATGACATGATGCACTTTCGCAACTATCGCAACAGAACCCTTTGGTACCTGATCAATTTCATCAATACCTTCTATAAAGTGCATGGACCATAATGGGCGCCTTAAGTCCAGTGGACCACTGAAGATATTGGAAGTAGTTTCTCTCAACGTTTCCCAGTTGGACGGTTCCGGTAGTTTCAATCGATGCAAATGCAGATCCATTTCAAAATTCGGATCATCTACCCAGTAGGGATAATCCAGATTCATTGGCACATTCAGTAACCTCTGACGAAACTTGGGAATCAAATGCAGTTTGGATGCAACGATCTTTTTAAAATCTTCGAAATTCAACGAACCTTCTACAATTGCCAATGTGGCGATGAGCATCGGACTGGTAGGTGATTCAGCGTAAAGAAATGCCGCGTCATAGCCTGAGATTTGTTTGAACTTGCCATCAATTACTTCTTTGGCAATATCTTTTATGTCAATTTTTGTAGCCATTGTTTAAGAGTTCTGTAAACGTTGGTAATTGTTAATTTTAATGTTTTTAGCCTGCAGGTCAAACATCAGACTAAAAAGCCCGAAGAATGTCCTGTTCATATATATAATATGTTTGGATCCCCGTCCGGCATCCAGATTTAATTTCTTTGCTTTCTTCAAAAACTGCTCACCAGCAGTTGATATTTTCTCAAACAAAGCCAAATCGCAAAAGTCAAAGGTTTCTTCCTGGAATGGCAGGGTAAAATAATCGATGATTTCCCGAAACATTTCTGTGAAAAGCAATTGATCTGATTCATCGTCTTCCTCTCTCAAAATATCGATGGCCTTCAGGTTTTGCTTGAAGCTGTCGAGATCATTGACCACAACAGACTTAAATAGCTGAAAATAAGGAGTATAAAACTCTTCAGGGATTCTTTTCATGCAACCAAAATCCAGTGCAATTACTTCAAAATCCGGTGAAATGAGAAAGTTTCCCGGATGCGGATCGGCATGCACATTCCTTAATACATGAATTTGATACATGTAGAAATCCCACAAAGTCTGACCGATTAAATTAGCAGCTTCCTAAATACTATCCGGAATTCAGTTCATCCGAAATTATTACGATGGATTGGATGCATGGCGTACATTTATCGGAATAATTTCGGATGAACTGAATTCCGGATAGTATTTAGGAAAAACTACATTCGGTAAATGACTGCACTGTTCTGATATTTCCTCGCTTTGCGCCAACTCCAGTTCATAATTTGTCTCCTCGGAAAGCTTATTTTCCACTTCTTTGAAATAGGTCTCTGCGTGTTCGCCGGAGAGTTTGAACATCTTCATAGCGACAGGTTTTACAATCGCCAGATCAGATTTAATACTTCTTGCTACTCCCGGATACTGAATCTTCACAGCCAGTTTTTTACCTGCCTTTTCTGCAAGATGCACTTGTCCAATACTTGCTGCATTTACTGCCTGATTATCAAAGGAGTCAAATAACTGACTGGGTAGCTTGCCGAACGATCTTTTGAAAGTCTTTAATACTAAAGGTCCAGATAACGGAGGCACAGAGAAGTGTGAAAGCGAAAATTTGTCGACATATGTTTTCGGCATGATGCTTTTTTCCATGCTCATCATTTGCGCCATTTTAAGTGCGCTACCTTTCATGGTCTTTAAGCTATCGTAAATATCGCTGGCATTGTTTTCATCCAGTCGTTCCCTCGCTTTTTCTTCGGAACTCACGATTTTATCGCCATAGTACTTCAGGTAGTTCACCCCTATTTTAGCACCAGTACGCACCAGCTTGGAGGTACGTTCCAGTTTTGAAATAGGGATCTGCTTGGAAGTTTTCATGCTTAGCTGTTTGACTTTATTTTTTCCGTATATAAAAACTTTCCTAAATCAATGATGTTGTAAAGCGATTTGGTATTAATCAGTTCTAGACCCGTATTGACTGACTTTTCTATGAAGATATCTGTTTTTTCGCATTGGGGGGAATCATCCGACAGCCAGAACTTGACGGTCAGTAAGAACTGTATCCACAATCCCTCCTTTAGTGATTTCTTTTGAATAGATTCCAGGCTATCACTTAACCGAATAGTTTCTATTTGCAAGGAATCGATGAAGCTGATAAAACTCGTTTTTAGCTCACTTAAAAGTGGTAGCGCATTGAGGTTTAATCCGTAACTTTTAATCGTCAGTTTAACGAACTCCTGATTAAGTGTAAGATTTTCGAATAAAGTATAATAGAGACTTAGAAGTTTGTCTTTTTTCGTGAATTCATCAAAATCCGCACTTTGATAGAGTACTTCTATTGCATTATCAATGAAGATTCCAAATATGACCTTATTGAGGTGATCGAATCCTTCGAAATGATCATAAAATAAATCAGGAGCGAAATCATATGTTGCTCCCAAATCATCTACTGTGAAAGGCTCATCTTCAAAGTTCACCACTGCCTCCATGTAATAATCTATCAAATCTTCTTTTGAAATATTTTTTTGCTGTTTTCCCAAGTTGAATTGTTAAGCCGTTTAGTTACTGTTTGTTATTTTGAAAATCCCTTACCACAGAAATTTGAAGAGCAACTAAAATAAGCAATTCATGATAGGGTTAAAACAAAAAACCAGATATTCTTATAAAAGAGAATCTGGTTTTCGTAATCGTCATGTTTTGAATTTGATTATGCTACCAAATTTTTTAATCGCTTATTTCCTTCCTTGATATCTGCTTTCACTTCATCTAATATATCAAATACTAAATTCTGCTGATTAGAGGCAAGTTTTAAACCACCTTTGATGGCTAATTCAGCAACATTTTGCCATTGTGAGGTGATTTCCAAAGAGTCTGAAACTACTTTTTCTGTTCCACTCATTGCCAGAGCGTTGGCATTTTGAGCAAAGCCTTTGGCATTTTCTGCTATGTCTTTTGCTTTTGAAGTGACGCTGCTTAGCAAACCTTTAGTATCTTTATTTGTCTTCTTTTCCATTTCTTTCTATTTAAAAATTTCAATATCAACACTGATTATTTTTTATCAGCTGCCTTAGCTGCTGTAGTTTCCGCTTTAGCAGGAGCTGCTTTCTTAGGAGCTGCAGTGCTTTTAGCTACAGGTGCAGCCTTAGTCGCAGTTTTTGTTGAAGTAGCTTTAGTAGTTCTTTTAGTAGCAGTAGCTTTAGAAGCAGTTTTCGTCGCTGTAGCTTTTGCTTTTGTGGATGTAGTAGCCTTCGCCTTAGGTGCTTTAGTTTCAGGTTTCTTAGTGCCAAATGCATCTTCAACCATTTTTTCACCTTTGTTTAGAATAGTCTGCGCTTGCTCTAAAACGTCCTCTTTGATGTCATTTAACTTAGCAGTACCTTTCGTTTTGAGGTTTTCAGAAGTCTTATTAAGTTGCTTTACAACAGGGTTGTCATTAACTTTTGTTTTAATGTCGCCTGCAACTTCCATTACTTTTTCGCTTACCGGGTTGTTTTTAACAAACTCCATAGCCTGATCAAATTCCACTAAATCCATCACTCTGTCTTTGCCAGAATTGAACTGAACTTTCACTGCTTCCGCCGTGTCGAAAGCAATGTTTAAAGGCTTCCTTCGTACTGGCTCAGATTTTTTAATAAGCTTCTTAGTCAGTTTTTGCCATTTTTCGCCGTTTTCAACAGTTGCGTTGATCGCTGCAGTTGTTGCGTTAACCAATGAGTTATTCAAACCTTTGATTCCTCTTGCTTTTTGTGTCGTTTTTGTAGCCATGATTCTATATATTTTTATGTTTCTTATTTCTTTTTTGTACAAAGTTAGTTTCGCGAGTTACAAATGAGTTGCAACTGCGTTTGAGATATGATTATCTGTTAGTGACTTTCTTTTTCAAACCATTCAATAAGTCGAAAGCAAACTCTTGCTGAGCCGCTGAAATCTGAAATCCTCTCTTTAGTATTTTGGAAGTAGTATCCAAAGACTTGCTGGTCAGATTAAAAGCAATGTCAAAAACCTGCTCTGTAGTGTCTAAAACATAATCGTTTGCAGTATTAGCGCAGTAAATCGCATTACTCATTGCTTTTTCTATTGTCGTTGTTTTCTTATCTGTAGCCATATCGAAATCTGTTTACTTGATTTTCACTATCAACATTGCAAACATATATTTCGCAAGTTGCAGATGAGTTACAAATAGGTTACTTGAGATCAAAAGTGAAACAGAAATGATTTTAAGTTGCTGATTGTTAGTAATTTAATTCGATTAAAAAAGTATAAATATTTCCAATATTTATTTACAGACTGGTTCTTACTGTTGAAAACTAATTGCCAGTTTGGATCAATTTCCTATGGGAATTATTAGAAATCAGGCGAGATTTTCGATTTCTTTCAGCAATGCTTTTGTAGCGGGAAGCGGACCAATACCAAATTCTTCATCAAGGACATCAACACATTTCTGATAAGTCTTAAGCGCAGAGGGTCGATTGCCCTTAGCAATATAGGCAGCCATCTGTATTCTGTAAGCGTCTTCCCAGGTTTTATCGATTCCAACGGCCTCCTGTGCAAGCCTTATGCTTTCCATTGGATTGGTATCCATCAGAAGTTCGGCAAGATTGACCAGTGCCCCCAAAACCATCACTCGTGTTTTTTCACGCTCGTACGACGACCAGTCTTCATAAATGCGATTGGGCAGGTAGTTGCCCTTATATAAGTCAATTGCTTCCTTGTACGCTTCTTGTGCCAGGTCAGGATATTGACCAATGGCTTCATTTCCAATTTTTATATATTCTTCTATCGCCTGCACATCGATCCAGACCAACTCAAGATCGAGCTGGTAGGTGACACCTTGTCTCACCACATAAACCGCTTCCGTTCTCGTAGGTCGGTTGGGTTCGAGTACTTTATTGACACCATGCAAAGCCACCTTAAAATCTCTGTCATCACCTTCTTCCCACAAATGATCCATGATTTGTTCTTTGTGCATGGCGTGTTTATGTCTGTAAGAAATCAAATACTGAATGAGCTGGATAGTCTTATCTCTGCCCCATTCTTTTGGTGTGATTTTATCACCATCACGCCACAAAGTAAATTGTCCCAGAGTCTGAAACCTAACGGACGCTTCCTGTTGGAATCTTTTGTAATTCGCTAATTGATTGGCCAATTCAGTCTTTGACACCTGTTACTTCTCTTTAGATGAAGGAGTTTTGGCCTTGGTAGTGGTTTTTCTGGTACGGGAAGAAGTGGCCCGTTTTTTGGGCAAACCAGCTTGAATTGCCTCCACCTTTTCATGAAGAGCTGCAACCGATTTTGAGAGCTCTGCCAATGTGTTTTGAATAGATAAAAAGTCAGATTTCGAAGCACTTCGCCATTGATCGATAGGTACTTTTTCAAGTAATTCCTCTCCATATTCACTGATAGATTCCTGCAAATTCGCAACTTGCTTTCTTGGATCTTTCAGTGTCTCTTTTAGTAGAACAGGTGCAGTAGCAGCTACCGTTTTGAAGATAGACAGGCTTTTGCTAAGAATATTCTCCTGCTCATCGGATGACTTGTCACTAGTAGCTCCGAGAGTTAAGTCAGTCAGATGTTGCTGAATAAAATCTACGGCATCTTTGAAATCTGTGAAATTGATATCTTCTCCACTTTGGATATGAGATACATTTCCAAGCCATCTTACTTTGGATTCTCCCTCTTCTTCATAGATGTTTTGCGAGAATCGCATCATAAACGAAGCTGTTTCTGCTTTTTTTGCCATACAAACTATTTTTAATATCAATGGTAGCTAAATATAGAGCTTTTAAATTGGAATATGCAATAGCTATTAGAATGCATTTCTAAATGAACAAATAGGACGCGTTCGTCATGAATAGTGAAGCTCGTTCAAAATACAGATGTGCTAACTGAATAGAACGCTTACGTAATCACGGCTTACTAAACTATGTTTTTGCTTATTGTTAATAAAGGTTATCACGACAGATTTATTATGCATATTTTCAATTGAAGTACTAGTTGAATTTTTGAAATTTAATTCATAATTATGAATTCATAATTTCTTAAAATTACAAAGTTTGACAGTTATAACATCGAAAATTTATCTATACAAAACTTAACGTGATAATGTCTAATGAATAAATATTTATGTGCATCTCAATTACAATGTTACATTCATGTAAACCAAGTGCAACTATTTGACTGTGGGTAATAGCGTATATTCAGGGAAATTACCAAATAACCTTTCACCGCTTGGGCCGTTTGTTACTGCTTGGACAAGGTACTCTCCACCAACAAAGCATCCTTTCCACGACTCACCTAAACCTCCAAAGGTTGCTTCTCTGTCCCCTCTTGATTTCATGGCATTTACGCCTACTTTGTAACCCCTCAGCTGGATGGCTATTTCCTCGGAATCTTTGTCTTTGTCACAGGCAATGGAAGAAACAAGTGCCCCATTTGACACGTTCATCTCTGTAATCAGTTCATCTTTACTATCTACTAAGATAATACTATCTAATGGGCCAAATGGCTCATTATGATATAATTGCGCATTTCTAGGCAAGTTTAACAAAGCTGCAGGAGCGTAATAGGAAGAAGTATCCTGATGCGGCAGGAAATTGTCCTCTTTAAATTGTCCCTGATAAATGGATACAGCCCCTTTTCCTAAGGCGTCATTAAAGAACACATTTAGATCACTCACTTTACCTGAATTGATCAAAGGTCCAAAATCGTAATTTGGCAGTTCAGATTCACCTTCTTTTACTAGCAATGGATTGCCAAAGCTGATTTTTTTTAAGACTGATAAATACATTTCTAAAAAGCTAGGGAATAAGTCACGTTGAATAACGTATCTGACATATGCGGTACAACGTTGTTTTCCATACTTGAACCCGGATTTGAGCTGTTTAGCCAGATGGTCCCAATCAGAAAAATCCCATACACCGTAGGTATTTATTCCTTCCATCTCAAGCATGTAGCGTTTCTTTTGGTTGAATAGAGAACTAGCGATCATTCTGCCGTTACTCTTTCCTCCTACATAGGATAAACAATCAACAGAATCATGAGACACCAAAGCTTCACTTAGTACACCGCCGGACCCGCTTATTAGAGATACAGGAAGTCCGTTTTGTTTTGCCAAAGCAAAGCAAACAGTAAGAGCCCACAGCCCACCGTCGGATGGTGTTTTTGCAATTACTACATTTCCTGCGAGAATTTGAATCAGACAAGCGTGTACTAGAACAGATAAAGGATAATTCCATGAAGCTATGTTTGAAATAACTCCAAGAGGTGTTCGGTTATTCAACATTGACTCTATATTCTCCACATACCATCTTACCCCTTCGATGCACCGTTCTACATCATCTAATGCCTGTAAATAAGGTTTGCCTATCTCCCACATGAGTACATAAGTCAGTAACTCCTTATGCTCATTCATTTTGTCCAATGTTTTGGTGACAAGCTCTTTTCTGGTATCAAGGTCAGTTTTTCCCCATTTGCTGAACTCCTTCGCACAATATTCAACGGCTTCTTTGCCATCATTTGTTCTAAGCATAGGGTAATAACCCAGCATTGTACCGTCGATACATGAGTTAAATGGCTTGAGGTTTCCTTCGTTCTGCCATTTTCCTTTGATTAAATTCAAAATGTCTCCGTTTTCATTAAATGCTTCAGGGCAAATACTTTTAATATCTGCGATTAGTTTGCTCCATTCAGCTTTTGGGTATATCTGTTTCATAATAGTCGACAAACAATTATTTTAAGTAGATTGTTTTATATTCCATTGATGAATCTGGTTTGAGTAAAATATTATTTTGAATTGATCGTGATTATCGAAATAATTGAACTTGTATTTTAATGCTTTTTGGAGAGAGAACCACTTACAGATAACAATCGTTATTATTTTCAATTCGATTTATGATGTATATTGATAATCATAGACAGAATCTATTTGATCATTGGACGGTGACATTATTTTTAAGATTGAAAAGCAAATTATAAATCACCCTCGATCTTAGGTCCATGCTGCGGAATAAAAATTTGTAAATTATATCCAATTAGTTGTTATTCTATAAAACATGAATTGTATTTCGTTGACCTTTCCAATTGAATTGATTAGACGTTTATCCAAAAAGTTGGGTTTTGATGTATTGATTATGCATTTCAGCGATGTTGGCGATCGAAATACCTTCCGGGCACTCTACCTCACAGGCTCCTGAAAAAGAACAACCGCCAAAACCTTCGCTTTCCATTTGCTTGACTATCCGGGAAATCCGCATTTGCTGCTCCGGCTTTCCCTGAGGTAGGCTATTCAAATGATTGATCTTTGCCGCCGTAAACAGAGAAGCAGATGCATTTTTGCACGCGGCAACACAGGCACCACAACCGATACAAGCGGCAGCATCCATTGCTTTGTCTGCTTCATCTTTTGGGATGAGAATAGAATTCGCCTCGGGGGCTGTTCCTGTTTTGGCAGAGATAAACGCGCCTTCAATCATAATTCTATCAAAAGCCGAACGATCGACGATGAGATCCTTAATAACGGGGAATGCTTTTGCTCGCCAGGGCTCTACAGTAATGGTATCACCATCATTAAAGCTTCGCATGTGCAGTTGACAGGTAGTAGTACGATCATGAGGGCCGTGTGCCCGGCCATTGATGAAGATACCACATTGCCCACAGATGCCTTCTCTACAGTCATGCTCAAAGGAAATGACTTCTTTCTTTTGAAGCACCAGACTTTCATTCAGGTGGTCCAATGCTTCCAAAAATGACATATCCTGTGTCAATCCATCAACTTTATAATTCCGGAACTCTCCCCTATCATCAGGTCCGTTTTGCCGCCATATTTTGAAGGTTATTCTCATTATTTATAACTTCTTTCAACAGGTTGTACAAATTCGAATTTTATGGGCTCTTTATAAAGGGTGAAATTACCTTCATTATAAGAGTAGGCAGAGACATAAGTAAATTCTGAATCAGATCTTTTCGCCTCTCCTTCAGAGGTTTGATATTCTTCTCTGAAATGAGCACCACAAGACTCCTCGCGATCCAATGCATCCTGACACATCAGTAATCCCAATTCCAGAAAGTCTGCTAACCGATAGGCTTTTTCCAATTCAGTATTCAAGCTATTGACTGAGCCTGTCACACTGACATTTTTCCAAAATTCATTTTTCAATTGCTTTATTTCTCCCAACGCTTTGTCGAGTCCGGATTTGTTGCGACTCATGGCACATTCCTGCCACATGATGGCTCCTAATTCCCTGTGAAAATGATCTACAGTCTTGTTTCCTTTTACATTGATCAACTGATCGAGGTGTCTTCTTACACCTTCCAACGCTTCGTTAAAGGCCGGATGATTTTCGGATACTTTTTCATCTTTGATCACTTTGGCGAGGTAGTTATTGATTGTATTAGGTAGAATGAAGTACCCATCAACTGAGGCTTGCAACAGCGAATTAGCACCAAGTCTGTTTGCTCCGTGATCAGAGAAATTGCACTCTCCTATTGCATATAAACCTTCCACTGTGGTCATTAGCTCATAGTCGACCCATAGGCCACCCATAGAGAAATGAGCAGCAGGTGAGATTTCCATTGGCGACTGGTAAGCATTGATTCCCGTGATCTTTTCATACATCCGAAAAAGATTGCCATAGCGGTCTCTGATAGTTTCAAGACCTTGCTTTTCAATCGCATGCTTAAAATCGAGGTAAACGGCATTTTTCATTTTCCCAACTCCAAAGCCAGCATCTATTCTTTCTTTTGCAGCCCGCGATGCGATGTCCCGAGGTGCGAGATTTCCAAATGTAGGATATCTTCTTTCGAGGTAATAGTCTCTCTCATTCTCCGGAATTTCAGCAGGAGGCCTGGGATCTTCTTTCTTTAGAGGCACCCAGATTCTACCATCATTTCTAAGCGATTCAGACATCAGCGTCAGCTTAGATTGCGATTTACTGGTTTGAGGCAATGCCGTTGGATGGATCTGTGTGAAGCTCGGTGCTGCGAAATGAGCACCCTTTTTATGGGCTTTCCAGATCGCACTTCCATTGCAACCGATTGCCAATGTCGACAGTCTGAAAACGCGAGAGTAACCTCCTGTTGCTAATACAACTGCATCAGCTGCAAATGATTTCAGCTCACCACCTTTGAGGTCCCGGGCTATGATTCCCTTGGCTTTACCTTCTACTACCACTAAATCTATCATTTCGTGTCGGGTGTACATCTTTACCTTTTTAGCACCAATCATTTTGTTTAATTGGGCATAGGCAGCCAATAGTAGTTGTTGTCCCGTTTGCCCTCTGGCATAAAAAGTCCGTTGTACCTGAACGCCTCCGAAACTTCGATTGGCTAAAACACCTCCATATTCCCTCGCAAATGGAACACCTTGCTGCACATAATGGTCTATCAATGGTGCTGAGAGCTCCGCCAGTCTGTAAACATTGGCTTCCCTTGCGCGGAAATCCCCACCCTTTAACGTGTCGTAAAACATTCGCCAGACACTATCGCCATCATGCTGATAATTCTTTGCTGCATTGATACCGCCCTGTGCCGCAACTGAATGAGCCCTTCGCGGACTATCCTGATAACAGAAGCATTTTATGTCATAACCCAACTCCGCTAATGTGGATGCAGCACCAGCTCCGGCTAGCCCTGTTCCAACCACGATGACTGATAATTTCTTCTTGTTGGCAGGGTTAATCAATCGGGCACCTGCCTGATAATTTTTCCACTTATCTTCAAGCCTGCCTTCCGGGATTTTGCTGTCTAACATCATCATCGGACTATTTAAGATTTAGAATCAACAGCGTAAGATTAGCAGAGCAGAAACCTACCAATAAAATAAAGAAGACTAATCCTGCAGTTCTGATGAAGTATTTCCATGTTGTATGAAGATTCATAACTGCAATTAGTACATACTACGGTAAAGAATTTCTGATATAAATCAGCTTATATGGTGATCTTGAACATCTTGACCTTGATCGTCCTTAGATGAATCATCCATCGTGAAATGAGCATAGTGATGAACCTTCTTAGCAACTACCGTGCAATGGAATTCGAGGGTTAGATACAATACCTCATAAAAAACACTCACCCTTGGTATTTCGGGTGAGTGTTTGGTGTTTAAGTTTAGTGAGAATGGTCATGTCCTTCATGCACATGTTCATGATCATGCGAATGATGAGTATCCGGATTGAAATAACCATATATTTGATATGAGAATAACAGGACACCTGCCACCACCAGAAAAACGTTCGTTACCCGGTAAAAAATCCCATAACTTTTGTATTTCCTCCATTTCGAAATAAGAAAAACGATTGGAATTAATGCAAGAATCTGTCCCAGTTCGACTCCTATGTTGAAACTAGCTGTCTTCAGTAAAAGATAAGCTTCTCCAATATCGAAAGACTGAAGTCTGGCCGACAATCCAAACCCGTGAATTAGCCCAAAGACAAAAACCATTAACAATAGATTAGACGATTTGATTTTAAAAAACTTCTGAAATCCATCCAGGTTTTCAAAACCCTTATATAAAACACTCAGAGCTATTACTGAGTCAATCAAATATTCATTTGCCGTAACTCCCACATAGGTGGCACCAATTAACGTAATACTATGGCCAATTGTGAATACTGTAATGAACTTAAGGATGTCCTTAAAGTTGTTGAGGTAAAATATAACGCCAACCAGAAATAATATATGATCATATCCGGTAAGCATGTGTTTTGCACCCACGTAGATATAGCCAGGGATACCATTATTCATTAAAATAACTTTGTCTGCACTGGTTACATCATGACCGTACGATATCAATGGAATCAGACTGATACCGAGAAAAATCAAAAAACTGTATTTTCTTAATTTCATAGATTCGTACGATTAATTACATCTGGTTGTTCTGTTGATGTCGCAATAAGTACACCACCAGGGATTGTAGCTTTGGTCTTGTTCATCATTACTCATGGCAAGCAATTTCTCAAGATCATCTCCATACCTTAAATGCATGTGTATGGGATCTCCATGTGGGGATCTTGAGATCACAAATTCGAATTTTGCACAGTCTCCTTCGAAATCTTTGACTCGTTTAAAAACGTCCCAAATTGATGTTTTCGACTTCTCAGGATAATAAAATGGATCAGGTCTGCTGCCGATGAATTCATAGCCACAGTCCGCCCAAAGTGTTTCCATATCGTCATGTACATAAAATGCCATTCGGCTAATAGAGCCTGCTTCTTCGGTGGTCGACAAAACTAACCTTGACGGATTCCTGGGATCATTCTGAGTTATCGAATCATTTGGATTCATCTTAAATTCACCATTCATTTTTAAGAAAGTAAACGACGAACTTTCGTGAGGATGACTATGTGTATGACCTCCCGGTCCATGCGAATGCGTGTATGCATCTTCGCTTTTTAAGGGATCCTTGAAATCACATTGTGTGCAAACAAACGCCGCGATGACAAAAATTGACGTTTTAAGTAATTGAGATTGCATTAGTTTCATAAGTTACTTTGATTTAAAATGAGTAATTGACGCCTAAAACAAAGTTTCTTAGGGGGGCTGGTCCAAAAGAGTTTCCCCCGCCAATTACGAATACTGCTTCAGCATAATCTTCATTAAAAACATTTTTCACCTCAAAAAATATGCGACTGGAATTTGCTGAAAGTGGATCGAACTGATAAAAAAACGAGATATTTGAAACGGTGTAACCTTCATAGCTGAAGCTGTTATCACTTGAAGTAAAGTATTCTCCCACGTCCCTAAACATGTATCTGGCACCCAGTCCAAACCTGGTGGTGTAGGAAATATCAAGCGTTCCGATTGTTTGAGGAATACCAATGAGTTCACGCCCAACCAATGACTCATCTCCAGGGTTTTCAGTGATTTCGGTGGATGTGTAAGAGAAGGTACCTGCGATTCTTAGCCTTTCAACAGGCCTAAAGATCGCCTGCGATTCCACTCCCGTTCTTCTCGTTTTGCCAGCATTGAAGAATTCAAGTGATCCCGGAGGGTTTTCAACAATTTCGTTACTGGAATTGAGCACAAACCCGACAACATCTAATTCAAGTTTATCATTTAATCGGTAGTGAGCACCTGCTTCGTATTGCCATAAAATGATCGGATCCAAATCGATATTCTCATCATATTTCAGAGCACTGTTTGGCAATGAAAAACCCTGAGAAACATTTACGCGTAAGTCAATATGGTCTGTAATGGAAGACCTGATCCCCAGTTTTGGACTAAAATTGCTTAAACCATCTATCTCATCAGAGATTACAGCGCTTCCCGGATCCTGCGCATCGAAACTGCCATTAAAAACGTCATATCTCAGACCAATAGAAGGTCGAAAATATCTGTTGATTTCAAAGTCTGCCTGTCCAAATGCAGAAAGAGACTGAATACCAAACTCACGGTCCTGAGTCTGTTCGCTGCGCACACGATTACTGGTATTCCAGCGCATTCTTTCTGTGGTTTCATTATACAGTTCTACTCCGGCTGTCCAATTGACGGAGGTACTACCTATATTGGAATTGGCGTTGACACTACTACCAACCGCAAATACGTCGCGGGTATTGAAACGTTCGGACTGCCCTCCGACGGAATAACCAAACTTAGCAAAACGGGTGAATTCCTGTTGCACGGCATATCCAAAAACCAGGAGTCGCATGTTATCATTGATATTGTGATTGATGTCCAGTCTTTGAGAGTAAAACTGTTTTTCACCACCATCGTTTTCAGCAAATTCATCCTGCTGATTTCTTCTGTTTTTATCATTGAACTGAGCTTCAGTGATGTAGCCTGGCGCATTCCAGCTGCTGCTGTGTCCTCTCAACGAAAGTGCAATGTCAGTCCTGTCTGATAAGTTATAAGCTACCCTGCCATTTACATTTCCGCGAAGGATATCTGAGTTATCAGCATAACCGTCTGTCTGAAATAGCTGAAATGCCAGATTGACCGGTAAAACCTTTGCCGAGTTTTTAAACCCTAGCTCCTGCCCCATAGCGAACTGGGTATCGAAGGTATTCCATGAACCGGCACTGAAACTTACATCGTGATAGTTACCACCTTTCCTTGTTTCCAGTGCCAATGTACCACCTTGTGCAAATCGACCAAAAAGAGCGGAAGAGGGTCCCTTATATACTTTCAGCGTTCTAAGGTTGATAGGAATCAGAATATTCATGTCTGCATAACCGTCCGAGTGACCTTCAGCTTCATTGAGCGAAATGCCATCGATCTGAACTCCTGCCTGACCTTCATGTCCGCCACCGCCGAATCCGCGGATGGAAAACTGATCTGCAACCCCACCTTGTCTGAAAGCCACCAAATCAACTCCCGGTACTTGCTCAATCAAACGCAGCGGTTGTTCTATGTGAAGTGTTTTGATTTGTAATAAATCAATCTCATTGACTGTAATGGTTTGATTTTCTTCCTGCAGAACTGCGCCTGTGACATAGACATCTTTTAATTCAGTAAAAGAGGTATTTAGGATCACAAAGACTTTGGTTGTCTGCCCTGTTGTAACCTCAACAGTTTTTTCCAGGGTGGTAAAACCAACAGAGCTAAACTGCAACGTGTACGTACCTGCAGCTAATCCATCAATTTCAAAGTTACCATCGATATCTGTCGATGTTCCTTCATTTGATTCTTTGATCAACACATTTACACCCATCAAGGCTTCATCGTAATTAGAATTGACGGTTCCAACAATCTGTTGAGCATAAACATTTGAACTCATTGTCCATAGGAAAATGGAAATGACCAAACTAAAAATTATATGATAGTATTTCATTTATTTGTTTCTGTAATTATTGAAAATGAAGATTTGTCCGAAGGAAGGTAATCCTTACTAGATTGTTGTCTGAATCGGATTTATACATTACTCCATCAGTTAAAATCACGTTGACTGTGAAACGGCATAATAAAATGCATCAGACAAAAAGATCAGCTATCGATTTGTGCTCATGAATCTCATGTCGATTCCAAAACCAACAGGACTACTGAAGGATTACATAAAACCGGCTTTAAACACCAGAAAAGGTTATCTCTTCGGATAATTAGTAAGAATGCTCACTGAATAGTTAAACCACATGTATGAAAAGCGTGAATTGCTGACATATCTTCATTTCCAATAAGCTAGTACGCGTTGCAGCTTATTGTTAATCGAGAAAATCTATGATGAGCATTTTGAATCCTAAACTTTAAATTCTTAAAGTCAAAGGATTGATTATCAAATAATTACACGTGGAGGAGGTGTGGGGATATCAATAAAAGCTGAACTAAGAAAACAGGGGAAATCTACTGTAGTCTGATCTAAAGCGTAGAAGAAACTATCCTCATGAGAAAAACTATAAATTTCGATGAAACCTTTAAAGTTTAACATCACAATAAAAGCGTAGTTTAGTTGCTTCATCAATGATGCTAATTTTGCATAATCAAAGGTCTTCAACAGTGCTAAAATTTTTGAGTCATGCGTATGTAGTCCATGACCATGATCATGATATACGACATGCTGTTTCACCAGAACTTTACTTTTTAAGTGATCATCAACACCTTGATTGGATACAATGGTATGACTATCATTGATCAAATGTGCTAATTCATGGAATCCATTCGCAACTATCGATCCGAATAGGTTAACCAGTAAAATAGTCAATAATATAAGAGCGTATATCTTTCTCACAAGGCAATCGTCGTAGAAATGTTTAAAGCTAACATATTAAAATCAGATTTTTCTAAATAAATGAGAATTCTACACTCATTATTGATAATTCTGTTAGCTGAAAGCTATATACTTGTGAAAGCTATTCAGGTGATCACCAAATCATCTGAACAGTACGACATTTATTCACTCCATGAGATCCTTCCGGTTTGAACATCCCTGGAATTTCCACCTACCATGATTTCGAAATCTCCCGGCTCCCACACATAGTCCAAATCATAATTGTAGAACTTCAGGTTTTCTGTCGTTATTTGAAATTTAATCGTTTTGGTTTCTCCGGGTTTAAATGCTACCTTTTGGAAGCCTTTAAGTTCTTTCACGGGTCTTGTCACCGAACCGACTAAATCTCGAATATATAGTTGTATGACCTCCTTTCCAGCTATATCTCCTGTATTGGTGACATTTACGGAAACAGTTAGTTGCTCTTTTCCAGTTAAGCTTGTTTTACTCAACTTAATAGGTGCATATTCGAAAGAGGTATAACTCAAACCATAACCAAAGGGATACAATGGTTCATTTGATACATCGAGGTAATTGGATTTAAACTTTTGAAACCATTCACCTTTCGGTAAAGGGCGACCCGTGTTTTTATGATTGTAAAAGAGAGGAATCTGTCCTGTGTTTTGGGGAAACGTGGTACTCAACTTACCCGATGGGTTTACATCACCAAACAAAGCATCTGTAATGGCGTATCCTCCTTCACTTCCTGCAAACCACACATTCAATATGGCAGGTATGTTTTCCTGTTCCCATTTAAGTGCCAGAGGTCTTCCTGTAAAGAGTAGCAGTATAACAGGCTTACCTGTTTTTAGCAGTGTTTCCATTAACCTTCTCTGGTTTTGAGGTACTTCTATGCTCGTCACACTGGAACTTTCACCACTACCTTCCGAAGCTTCTCCCATTGCTGCTACAATCACATCCGCTTGATTCGCGACTTTTAATGCTTCAGCAATCAGCTCTGATTCGCTCCGGTTGTCTCTTTTTGTATCTTTGCCAAATACACTAATTCTGGATTCAAGTGCTGCATCTTCGACAAAATTACTACCCTTTGCAGTGAGTACTTTCACGGCATCTCCCAGCGTTTCCTTCATGCATTTAAGCAATGATGGAGTTGCACCATGATCACCAGCTACACTCCATGTTCCCTGCATATTTTTACCATTATCTGCCATTGGACCTATAAGAGCAACAGTTCCCTGTTTCTTCAAGGGAAGCGTGTTGTTTTTATTTTTCAATAAAACAAAAGTTTCAGCTGCGACCCTTCTGGCCTCTTCCCTATTCACCCTGGAGAATATTTCTGTCTCTGACCTTTTCTGATTACAGTATTTGTAAGGATCATCAAATAAACCAAGCTTGAATTTAGCTTCAAGAATCCTTCGACAGGCAAGATCTATTTCAGTTTGTTTGATCAACCCTTTTTCCATCGCCTTTTTCAAATTATTGATAAAAGCACCACTGACCATGTCCATGTCATTTCCAGCTGACAGGGCAAGACCTGCAACTGTAGTTGTATCTCCAACACCATGTGCCATCATTTCTGTAATTCCTGTGTAATCAGAAACTACAAAACCATTGAAGCCCCATTCATCTCTTAACAGACTTGTGAGTAACCATTTATTTCCAGTTGCAGGTATACCATCGACTTCATTGAAAGACGACATGACACTACCTACACCCGCATCTACCGCAGCTTTATACGGAGGCAAATATTCATTGTACATTCTTAGTCGGCTCATGTCTACAGTGCCATAATCTCTTCCGGCTTCAGCAGCTCCATATAGTGCAAAATGCTTCACACAAGACAGCACGGTGTTGTTGGCAGTCAAATCATCTCCCTGATAGCCACGCACCATAGCAGCGGCTATTTGAGCACCCAGGTAAGCATCTTCACCAGATCCTTCTGAAATCCGCCCCCAGCGAGGGTCTCTTGAGATATCGGTCATGGGAGAAAATGTCCATGAAATGCCATCGGCGGTGGCTTCCTGAGCGGCAATGCGCGCTGTTTTTTCAATCAACATCGGATCCCAACTGCAAGAAAGACCCAAAGGAATCGGAAAAACTGTTTTATATCCATGAATGACATCCATCCCAAACAACAGCGGTATTCCCAACCTGCTATCTTCGACAGCTATTTTTTGTGCAGCTCTGATCTTTTCAACTCCCTGAATATTGAACAACCCACCTACCTGACCATTTTTGATTTTTGGAACTATGCCAGTGCTCCTGGCCAGACCGGTATTGATATCTCCAGCTGATGGTAAATTCAACTGCCCCAGTTTTTCGTCCAAGGTCATGAGTAGCATTAGGGAATCGACTTTTTGGCTATATCCAAATGGTTTGACAGGTACGGAGGTATCACATGCAGACAATACCAAAAGGATAACTGCAATAGATGAGAAGGATAATCTTTTATAATTCATTTGTAAATCCAAGTCTTTCTAACCCCACTTTTACTTCTGGGGATGACATAAATAGTTTCCACAAAAGGCCAGTCCTGTGATTTTCGATCATAACGGGAATCGGTCCCTGGTCGATGGCCAGGTATCTTGGGAGATACCAGTTGTCCTGAAAGCTGAATGCATCATAAGGACCGTACTGGCCTACAAGTGTGTCTGCTTCCAGATACATAAACTTCAAGAATTTCATGCTCTCATCAGGAGTATAAGGAAAAGATGATAATGCCGCTGTGGGAGAAATTACGCCAAGATCATGATCAGGTTTGTGCCCTGCATATCCATTCATAGAGTAGCTTGAGGTAAGTCCCCAGCATTTTTCGCTGTAACCTTTAAAGCTGTTAGGGTTTTGAACACTATAAGTATGATGGATTTTAGCATGATTGACATTTAATTTCCAGTAATCGCCATATCGGTCTTTTAAGCCTTTCGGATTTAATCCTAAATAAGAATAATGTGCCCAAAACAGTGGGCCAACAGGTGAATCACTGGTTTCATAATGATCTAGTACAGTCTGATATCCCAAATATTCACGGTCAGAGGATATTCTGCCTTCCATAGCCCAACCTTTGTGATATACTTCGGGTTTGACGGGATAAGTTGGGGATGCTGCTGCAAGCACATACATGATGAGACATTCATTATAACCTCTGACTGCAAAGTTCATATCCCAACCATGATTGGGTGACCAATGCCAATAGAGTACTTCTTCGCCTTTGGTATACCAGTTCCATTCTACGTTTTCCCAAATCCGGGTAATCCTTTTCCTGATTTCAGATTCTCTCTCGTTTTCACGATCAAAGTATTGTTTGGCAGTGAGCAATCCCTGTATGAGGAATGCCGTTTCTACTAAATCTCCACCATCATCTTTTGGGCTGAATGCTTTTACTTTTCCTGATGCCCCGTGCCACCAATGTGGAAATGCACCGTGAAAACTGTCCGCAGTTTCCAGAAAATCAAGAACCCGAAAGAATCTTTCAATCGCCTGCTCTCTCTCAATAAATCCTCTTTCAACTCCCACTATCATTGCCATCAGGCCAAAACCGGAACCACCTGAAGTCACCACATTTTGATCATTTTGCGCATATATTCCATCCATGTGGGTTCGCTCGCGGGCCAATCCTGAGTTCGGCTCTGCATTTTTCCAGAAGTAACTAATCGTTTGCTTTTGAACCAGGTTCATCAATGAATCTTCCACAGTTTCCATCAAGTTCAATTGATCTGCCTTCTGATTTAATGCCGCTTTATTTGAATTAGATTCACAGTCTATCAGCAGGAAGGATAACATCGAAATGAGTAGTAAAAAATTCTTCATTTTCAATAGGTAAAACCCAGTTTATTAAGTCCCTCACTAATTTCAGGTGCAGACATGAATAAATCCCATAACAGACCTGTCCTGTGATTTTCAATCATACAGACAATTGGCCCCTGATCGATTGCAAGATATGAGTCAGCATACCAGCCTTCGGTGACATTGAATGCATCATAAAATCCATAAGGTCCCCAAAGTTTATCTCCCAGTATGTAATAAAAGTGACGGATAGCAGCCATTGATTCTTCCGGTGTGTAAGGAATAGAAGAAACTGCAGCAGTTGGTGTAATGACTCCAATATCATTAGTTGGACTATGAGCCAGGTAACCATCCTGATTATCACTTGCAGTAATACCCCAACTATAAGGATTATACCCAATGAAATTCAATGGGTTAGCTACACAATGCGCGTGATTAATCTTACTGTGCGCTATATTTTGATCCCAATAATTCGCATAAGTATCACTCAGGTTCCTGGGGTCCAGTCCCAAAAAAGAATAATGACTAAAGAATAGAGGACCACCTTTTTCTACTCCAAGCGGTAGCGTAAAACCAAAGAATTCATTTCCGTTCGCGATACCACCGGACCTGGCCCATCCTTCATTATACAACGAAGTTTCGATGCTGTGATTCTCAGAGCTTGCCGCTAATACATAAACCATCAATGCTTCATCCCAACCACGAACCGGGAGGTTGATTTCAAATCCAAAATTAGGTGACCAATGCCATGTCAGCCAACTATCTCCCTCCTGCTGAAACCAATTCCACTCAACTTCCTGCCAGATTGTGTTAATCGTCTCTATGATTGAACTTTCCTGTTCATTTGCATCATTTAGATACTGTCTGACTGTTATCAGACCCTGAACAAGAAATGCTGTTTCTACCAGATCTGCCCCATCGTCATTTGCACTGAATGGAATCACAGTACCGGTGTTACCATTGAGCCAATGCGACCAGGCGCCATGAAATCGATTTGCCTGATTGGCCAGGAAATTCACAGTCCTTTCTATGCGGTCTACTCCCTCCTGTCTGGTAATGAAACCACGTTCAATTCCAACAATGATCGCCATCAGACCGAATCCTGATCCACCAATAGTGACCAAATCACCGGAGCTGTTTCTTTCTCTTGCCAAACCGCTGTTAGGATGCCCAAAACCGTAAAAGTACTTAAAGGTTTGTTCCTGAATTTTAGTCAACAATTCCTCATCAGATATTTCGGGAAACTTCAAAGTTGAATCCAGTTTGGTGTAAAATTCAAAATCATATTCCTCAAAAGATCGGTCATCAACGGAAACGTTTGACGAAATCTTAAATCTGAATTTTTGATATCCTTCAATTGCTTCTTCGAAATTAAAGACCAGAGTATTAGGGTCTTCCTGTGATACCGTCGGGCTATTTTTAAACCCGGGCTTTACAATGGAAGCTTCATCTCCAATGTCTGATACTGTAATGGGTTCGGAAAAGGTGACTTTTATTGCAGGAGTGAAAGAAACATCAGTAATCCTACCGTCACCCACTTGCTGTCCATCAATTTCAGATGATATGACGGTTAATGGTTTGTTGACTGTTTTGAAAGTTTGAGAGAAGCCAGAAAACGTTGAGCCATCAGCAGCTTTCAGTGTATTCCCGATGATAACTGAATAAGTACTGTTTTCCAGTAGATCATCAACTGGAAGTAACGAAACTGATTTATCTTCATCAAAAAAGCTCAGGGAATAATCAATTGTTTCATCGTCTTCATCAACAATTTGGATCGACGTGTTTACCGTATTTTGATCGAGCGCATTGGAAAATGTGCAAATAATTGGCTCACCGACCGGTGCGTCGTTTACTTCTGAATTCAGAATATTCACGGTTCCAACCCTCATCGCCGAAAGCTGAAAGACGCTCACAGTTGGGTCTGCCGGATCGTCTCCGCAGTTATTGAATAATGTGATCAATACGATAAATAGAAATACTCTCACAAATCCGGATTAAAAAGGAAAAGATAAGAGGTCTATGACTTAAGACCTCTTACAATATCATCAATTATGGTCTTTCTGCATTGTAAAGTTCGGTAACTTCAGCATCCGTCAGTGCTACGCTGAAAATCCTGAAATCATCCATCTTCCCTTTGAATGCGTGGTTTAAATCACCCCTTTTCGGTTCGATGGCATCTCCGGACGTTACATTGCCCCAGAATGGTAAACCCGCTCCTAAGTAGAGATTGTTGTTATTGTTCTCATTCGTCGAAATTGCATCTGCATTAATTGCCAAATCGGTCAATTCGAAGTTTCCATCATCGGAAGGAACCAATGAGATTTCGATTACCTGCGATCCATTGATGTAAATCGTTTTAGTTTTAGTTGCCGCATCGTAACTGGTAGTTACTAATATCCACTGTCCGGTTAACTCTTCCAACCAGGCCAGGTTGTCAATTTCATTGATGTTATCACCTTGTCTGTTTTCACCTTTAATTTCTACGAATTCGCTTGCAAAATCACCTGCATTTCCGGCATTGTTATGACTGGTGACATATTTCAGAAAATCAAAGGTGTTATCACAGCAATCAAATCTACCCCACTCATGCAGATATCCTTCAAAACCTCCAAGCGCAAAAGTGACAAACCCTGAAATTCTCACATGGGTATCATAATCAGCACTAGCTGGTAGTTCCATCCAATAACTGATCGTGTGGCTTTCATTGTTTAAGTCATCTGCATATTCAAAAGCTGCGTAGTTGGATGTTCCATTGAACTCTGCTGCGTTTGATAGGTTTCCAAAGCGATCGGTTCCTAAAGTAACGTCAGAAACGAGTGTCGCATGATTAAATTCATCCAGCACCTCACCGTTGAAGTCTGCATAGAATACTAAATTGTTTTCCTGAGGAACCTCTGCCGGTGCAGTTCCTGAAGTCGTAAACGTTCTAGATGCTGCCAGCGTAGGCAAACCTGAAGTCGATTGCAATTCAGCAGAAACGGCCAAGGTATGTAAGGTTCCCTGCACCAGGTTATTAGTCGGTGTAAGCGTTACCATGGTTCCGTTTACTGACAATGTGTACATGGCATCACCATCACTATTGGAAAGAGAAACACTTGCCATAGTGGCGGTAGTAGCATCGATCTCTGCACTAAATTCAGCAGTAATTACTGCATTTGGTGGCACATCCACTGCGGAAGTGACTCCATTGAGGTCCACTGTAACAGTTGATCCATCTGTTAAACTGGTACCACTGGCAGATAAAGAAACCAGCTCGATGTTAGAGGGTCCTTCATCATCATCATTACAGCTCGACAGATATATAAATCCTATCGCTGTCAAACTTAAAAGGGTAAATTTTAAATACTTCATACTTTTCTATTGTTTGCTACTTGTAAAAATCTATTACCAACCGTCGTTCTGTTTGAGTCTTCCCTCGGAAATGTCAATTTCTGACTGTGGTATAGGTAATAGCTCATTTTTGTTACTTTGAAAACCCAAAGGCCCCAGGACTTCTGATGCTCTTCCTGATCGGACAAGGTCCCAGAACCTGAATCCTTCCATAGCCAGTTCATGTCTCCTTTCCTGAAAAATCAAGTCTAATAGTGCAGTGGGATTTGTTTCCGTTATTTCGGGCAATATTGACGCATTTCCTTCTCTTGCTCTTATACGCACCATTTCCAGATAGGCAAGTGCCTGAGGAATATTCCCTTCTTCAGCATGCGCTTCTGCACCATTTAATAATACTTCAGCATATCTAATCAGTCGTCTGTTGTGTGCCCGACTACCTGCCGGTATCACACTGCCGGTCCATGTCTTTTGATTGTAAGTTTCCGGTTGCCCGTCTGGGGTGACGTCCGGTGTTCCGGTATCTCCAAGTATTAAGATGCCGTCTATCGTTTCGCCAAGGAAGATGACTGTTGCCTGCATCCTGGGGTCGTCAACCTCAAAAGAATTGATGAGATCAAGTGAAGGTCTGTTGAATCCAAAACCCTGATTTGGTGTACCTCTCACCCCCTGACTAGCCACATATTCATTTCCTCCGCCAGAGGTGCCTTCTATACCGATACCCCCAATTTCAAACACTGACTCAGCACCGTGCTCAAAGCCGGTTCTGAAAGCATCGAAATAAACAGGTTCTAGATTATACTGTGCTGATGCAACCACTTCATCGGCCAGTGCTGCTGCCTTATCAAACTGTTTCATATACAGATACACTCTTGAAAGCAATGCCTTTGCTGCCCCTTTGGTGGCCCTGCCCAGATCGTTATTCCCAAAATCAGATTTTTCTGGCAGTGCATCTATGGCAAAAAGCAGATCATCTTCAATCAAGGCATAAGTTTCATCAAGTGTTGACCTAAGGGCAGATAAATCCGGTTGATCGGAGGTAATCAACGGAACCCCTCCATAACCTCTGGCTAAATCTGAATAATAGAGGGCACGCAAAAACCTCGCTTCCCCTAAATATCGCAGCTTCAATGCCTCATCCATTTCCACATCAGGAACACGATTGATCACCACATTGGCTCTCCGTACGCCCAGATAGAGTGCTCCCCACCAACCATTCAGGAATATATTGGTTGGTGCAAAATCAAATGTATCAAATGGTCCGAGGTTACCAGACTGATCACCAGGGCTACTTCCTTTCAAAGCATCATCTGACATGATATCATCAATGGGATAAAACCCACGATGATAATTCGCTTCTCTCAATACCTGGTAGACCGCGTTTGTAGCCGCCAGTGCATCCGCTTCATTTGATGGAAAGCTGGATTGTGTCAGCTGATTTTGAGGTGATACCTCCAGAAAATCAGAGCATCCTGTCGAAAAAGACATCAGAACAGCACAAGCGAATAATATTTTTATTGTCTTCATATTCATTAAAATGTCAGGTTCAATCCTAGTGAATAAGTACTTGCCACCGGGAAGGTACCCAGGCTCACTCCGTTAATTAAGGGATTTCCATTGGCGATTTCGGGGCTATATCCCGTGAAGTCAGTGATGGTAAACACATTATTGCCTCTCAGGAATACACCTGCAGTTTGAAGGTTTAACTTTTCAAGCAAAGTCTCGGGAATTGCATAGCTAAGTGTGACGGTCCTCAATCTGAAGAATCCGCCATTTTGTATGTAATGAGAACTTGGTTCATAATTATTTCCTCCCGCGGTAGGCCTTGGTTCCGAGTTGCTGGTTCCAGGACCTCTCCAGTAGTTGATTGCCCGTTGCTCCCAGTTATATGGATCGGGGCGTATTGTTTCTTTGATATTGAAGATTTTATTACCTGCCTGCCCTTGAAATATCAAAGCAAGGCTGAAGTTTTTAAAGGTGGCAGAAATATCCAATCCATAAAGCAATTCGGGAATACTGCTTCCTAAGAAGGTACGATCCTCTTCTGAAATCACACCATCATCGTTCACATCTCTGTAAATCAGATCTCCAGGTTGCGAATTTCCAAAAGACGGCAAATTATCAACCTCTTCCTGTGTCTGATAGACTCCGATGACATCATATCCAAAAAATGCTCCGATGGGAAGGCCTTCGGCTGTTCTACTCACTGTCTGCCCTCCTGCAAACCCGAAAATCTCATTCGCATTTTCTACACCAGACACTTGTAAAGTTTCATTGTTGATTGTTGTCAAATTAGCGCCGACACTGAAATCAACAGGTCCGAGCTTTTCCAGCCATGAAAGTGATAATTCAATTCCTTTATTTTCAAATTCCCCGGCATTGACAATCACATCTGCCGTGTTACCAGAGAAAGCAGGTGGCCTCAATCCAATCAAGGTATTGGTCGTCTTTCTTAAATAATAGTCTATTTCACCGGTTAATTTGTAATCAAATAGTCCAAACTCAAATCCGATATTACTCTGGCGCACCTCTTCCCATTGCAGGTTTTCATTGCCAAGAGCCCCGTCAGTCTGTCCGAAATTAAGTTGTTCATCGGATCCAAAAACGGCATTCACATTATTATCGACTACACTGTAAGCGCCCAGATAATTGATTTTGTCATTGCCAACAACTCCCCAGCTTCCTCTTAATTTAAGGTTGGAGACCCACTTGGGAAGCGTTAAAAATGCCTCATTGGATAAATTCCAGCCTCCGGCAAATGCATAGAAGTTTCCATATTGATTATCCTGTAAAAATTTAGAACTGCCGTCTCTTCGGTATGTGGCTGTGACCAGGTAACGATCGAATAAACTTAGATTGACTCTGGCCAGATAAGAAATCTGATTGAAATAATCGCCAAAATCCCTGACGCCATTGGTTACCTGTTCCGAATTGATATTAGTTTGATCAAAAAATCGGAAATCTCTTTCGGATCTGAAAAGGCTGTCAGCGCCGAGGCTTAGCTGCTCATTTCTCACTTGTTGCATGGTATATCCAGCAACGGCATTTAGTCGATGAGGGCCAAATTCACGGTCATAGTTAATGGTGTTTTCCCAAACCCAGGCTGTTCGTTCAAAACGGTTTTCGAAAAAATTGGTCGCAGCATTTTGTTGTTCCTGAGAAACAAAAAACTCAGGGACAAAAACTTCATTGATTTCTCTTAATGATTCCACACCCAGACTACTTTTAGCAGTAAAGTGCTTCAAGAATTTCCCTTCCATAAAGACGTTACCAATAGTTCTGACTCCAGATGTTTGATTATCGGTCGTGAAAGCCAGATCAGCCAGGATATTACCAACATCTTCAACCGGATTGAAATTGCCCTCAGCATCGAACGGTTCCACGATTGGATTGGCTCTATAAGCGTTGAAAGGAGCGTCCGTTCTGGTGTTATCCTGCCAGAAAGCAGATATCGTCAGGTTAGTGCCTACAGTCAAATACTTCTTCACGCGATAGCTTTCATTCACTTTTAAGGTAACCCTTTGATAGCGTGACTCTGGAATGACACCATCCTGCCCGAAATAACCAAGAGAGAAATAATAGTCATTCTGTTTGCCTGAACCTGATATAGATACATTATGAGATTGGATGGGTGCTGATTCGAAAATAAGGTCCTGCCAATCAGTACCTGATCCGTCGATGTTATTGAAAGTGCCGGGTGCGATTACATTTCTCACTTCTGCATATTCCTGAGCATTGAGCAAATCGATGGTATTTTGCTGAATTTGCACACCATAATAAGAATTGAACCCTATTGTTGATCCACCATTTCTATTGTCACCGCCTTTCGTTTCGATGATGATGACACCATTAGCGCCCCTGTTTCCATAGATGGCAGTAGCAGAAGCATCTTTTAATACGTTGATGGACTCAATATCAAAACTATTCAACCAAGTGATGTCATTTAGTAAAACGCCATCAACCACATAGAGCGGTGAGGTATTTCCTGTAGTGCCCACACCTCTGATTCTCACGACCGGTGCTGCACCAGGCGCACCTGAATCATTTGTAATTTGTAAACCCGCTACTTGACCTTGCAGGGCATCTATAGCATTCAAAGCTGGTACGGTTTGTAACTGTTCTGATGTTACAGTGGCCACACTTCCGGTAAGGTCCCTTTTTCGTACGCCTCCATATCCGATGACGACTACTTCCTTAAGTACTTCCAAATCGGGTGCAAGTATGATATTAATAACTGTCTGATTGCCCACCAGCACCTGTTGTGTTTCAAAACCAACGGAAGAAAAAACCAGGGTGTCATTGGGAGCGGCAGCAATAGAAAATTCTCCATCAACGCTACTGATCGTCCCATCTCCCGTTCCTTTAACAAGTATGGTCACACCTGGTAAACTTTCACCGTTTTCTTCTGAAGTGATCGTTCCTGTAATAGTATTTTGAGCAACTGTCAGTTGAGAACACACGGTCTGAAGTAGCGTCAGTGCTACTATGTAAAAAGTCAAGAAACGATATTTAATTATCCCTTTAATCATGGGCTCGCATTGATTTATGTTAAGACAAGGTTAAGCCATAAGGACTACTCAAAACAAAAAATACACCTCACTACAATTTCGAGCGAAAGAAAGGCACCTCACTTTTACTACTCAATTACCATTAAAATCTGCTTTGGATAGCTTTAATCAAGCTTTTTGTATTCACAATTTTCTCAATCAGTTGAGTGATCTTGCTGGTCGAAATCAAAATTTATAAGAGATTTAATGTCAATTTTTCAATTAAAGGTGAATTGAGAGATGGTCATTTATGAATTCCATAATGCTCTGAAATCCGATTTTAAACAAAAAGGTACTCTCTAAAACTGAAGTAGGAACTCGACAAGGTTGTC